>CAJOJC010000060.1 GCA_905234775.1 uncultured Bacteroidales bacterium
AACCTCTACACCCAGTACAAGACAGACGGTAAGATCGACATGACCAACATCAACAACATCCTCAACCTCGCCGCCCTTTCCCAGTGTATCGGCGAGCTCAAGGATGCCGGTAAGGTAGACAAGTCTGAGTACGTCAAGGAGTTCGCCACCGGTCTTATCCTCGGTTCGAACAACCTCGTCAACCAGACCAACAGTACTCCCGTCGTAGGTGGTCTTACCAACCTCGCAGGAATCAACCTCAATTCTGTAACTACCGCAGCTGCAAGCCTCCTCGCCAACGGAATCACAACCGCCAACGCCCAGGCCCAGCAGGCAGCTACGGCTACCGCCAGTACCGCAAGCGCTATCACTAACGCGATCTCTACTGTAGGCGCAGCTACTACCGAGGTCACCCAGGCAGTCAACACCCTCTCGTCTATCTTCAGCCTTTTCAAATAATTAAGTGAAAAAGTTACTCCTTATATTCGCCGGCGCGGCGCTCTGCTGCACCGGCGTTTTCGCTCAAGACGACGCCTGCACCAGCATCATGGTCGGCAGGCTGGCGTCCAAAGACGGTGCGGTCATCACGTCGCATACTTGCGACGGAAAATACCGCACCTGGTCGTACATGGAGCCCGCGGCCGACCATGAACCCGGCGTCCTCCATGCCCTGCAGAAAGGGACCATGAAAACCGCCTTCAGGGGTGATACGACAGGAGTAGTGACCCTCGGCTACATCCCCGAAGCGCCGCATACCTTCGCCTACCTCAACACCTGCTACCCCTCGCTCAACGAGAAGAACGTAGGAATCGGCGAAACTACCTTCAACGGCCCCGACACCCTCAGAAGCACCAATGGCCTTTTCATGGTCGAAGAGCTGCAGAGAGTAGCGCTTCAGCGCTGTTCGAGCGCGCGTGAGGCAGTCGAGCTGATGGGCGCGCTGGCGGAGCAGTACGGCTATATCGACGGCGGCGAATGCCTGACCGTGGCCGACGAGCGCGAGGTATGGCAGTTCGAGATTCTCGGCCCCGGAAAGGGCAGGCGCGGCGCGGTATGGGTCGCGAAGAGGGTGCCCGACGACCATGTAGCAGTGTCGGCGAACGTGCCCCGAATCGGCCTTATCGAGCGCTCAGACAGCGCAAACTTCCTCTGCTCGGCGAACGTGGAGAGCGTCGCTCTCGAATTCGGCCTGTGGGACGGCGAAGACGAGTTCAAGTTCTGGGAGGTTTACAACTGCACCTACGGCCGCGGCCAGAACCACCGCGAGCGTGAATGGTGGATCCTCAGCACCCTCGCCCCCTCGCTGAAACTGGCCTACGATGAGATCGAGCTGCCCTTCTCCGTGAAGCCGGAGATCGAGGTGGACGCCCGCAAGGTCATGGAACTGCTCCGCTCGACCTACGAAGGGACGGAGTACAGCATGGTCAAGAATCTCACGCTGAATGGCAAGATCAGCCCGAACGCGAACCCGTGGATGACTACTACCATGCGCAATATGCTCAACGAAATCGCGCCCGGTAGCGTGGAATTCGCGCGCAACGTTTCGGTCGCATGGTGCTGCTATTCGACCGTTATCGACATCAACGCCGCCCGTCCGGAGCCCATGCGGGCGATCTGCTGGCTCGCGTTCGATAACCCGGGCCAGAGCCCCCATATCCCCATCTTCAGCGGGAGCACTAAAGTGCCGGCGGGCTTCGAGCGCTGCGGCCAGAACGTCTACGACCCGGAGATCCCGCTCTGGAAGTATCGCAAGGCCAACAAACTCGCAACCCTCGGCTGGGAGGCGGTTAAGAAGGACTTCCTAGTAAATGTTCTTGAAGAAGAGCAGAAAGCGTTCGACGGCCTTCAGGACCTCAAGCCCTGCCCTTGTAAACTGGACGATTATACCCGGAAAATATACGAAGAAACCTCCGCCCGCTGGGAGCGGATGGAGGCAGATTACTGGGTAATGTTCGGAATGGGATTCTAGCTAATAGCAGACAGTGATGTGGAAGCAGTGCTGGTTCCTCTCGTATTTGCAGAGGATCTTGCCCTGCTTCTTCCTGTCTTTAAGGACCTCGCTCATCACCTTATTTAGCTCGTAGGGCTCCATCTTCGCATCCTGCGAATCTTCGTCGTCGCGCCAGTAGCGCTGGTTAGCGATATCGAAGGTAGTACCGTAGCAATGGGCTGAGTTGGCAGAAGCGTTTGAGTTGTGTTTGCGGAGCTTCTGGACATCTTCTTCGGTACGCAGAACAGACGAAACCACTATCTTGTAGTTCAGGAGCCTGTGATTGGCGAGGGAGTCGTGGAACGCACGGCTAATAATATCCAATTCCTCGGCAGCGTTCTTGGTAAGATAAGGGACAGAGTACTTCAGATCCCACATCTTTATATATTCGTTGTCGGTTATTTTCACCAATCCTTCATAGCCTACGTCATCCCTGGTTTTGGGACGGCGGCTGAGGCCATATTTCTTTGCGGCAATCAGGTGATCTTCATTGAGATCTGCGAACCATTGTGAGAGACGGGGTTTAGGAGCGCTGTAGATAATGTCCTTCTTCTCCTTCTGGGGAATGACTTCCTCTATCTCTGCGTCTTCAATCACTATCTGGGGAGAAGTCTCAGGCTCTGGCGACTCTTCCATGGCGGCTTCCTCTACGGCTTCGCGGGATCCCCTGCTCAGGCAGGAGCCGACAAGAATTCCAACCAGAAGCCCCACAAAAAACGGGGTCAGGATAATCAGCCAGGCTTTAGTCTCTCTTTTCATCTACGCTTTAGAAACGGTAACCGATACCGCCCTTGACTCCGGTATAGTTCATACCGATACCGAGTTCAACGCAACCGAAGAAGCGGCGGCCGAACTCGATTCCGATAGGATTCAACTGAACATCGGGAACCAGCTGGAAATCTCCTGAGCCGAAACTGAGAAATGCACCGGCCTCAAGCGAACCATAGAGTTTGCAGGCGGGACGGTTTAGATAATTAAGGCGGCCCTCCACGCATATAGGAACAAAGTGCATATATGTAGCATTGTGAACCTCGCGAGTGTCTTTGTCGACTGTTTTAAAAGCGGTTCCGCAATAGTTTACGCTAAGTCCCAGAGACCAGTCTGAATTAAAGCTGTAAAGGCCCTCGAAGCTGAAGAAAGGAGGTGTTGCAAACTCCAGGGTTTCGTTCGAATCCTTATTGAGGCCGATTGCAATTCCTACGAACATTCCTCCGAAAATATCAATTAGAATCGGAACTGTAGGCAGATAAGCTGCACCGGCTTTAACGGTCCACTTCTCTTCCTGTTCGTAATCGTATTCCTGAGCAAATACCGGCACTGCAAGCACCGACAGCAGAACGATGGTTATCAGCTTTTTCATAATCGTGCGTTTTCTATCAAGATGCCCTTTAGGGGGTAAGCGTTGCTTTTGTTAGTTGAGGTGCCAGGATTCGAACCTGGGCAGGCAGAACCAAAATCTGCAGTGCTACCATTACACCACACCTCAATTCCGGGTGCAAAGATAAAGATATTTTTATAAATTTGTTGAAAGCGAATAACCGATATGGCAGACGAAAAGATAATATTCTCGATGAACGGGGTGAGTAAAATCCTACCCCACAACAACAAAACCATCATCAAGGACATCTACCTGGGCTTCTTCTACGGCGCGAAGATCGGCATTATCGGTCTGAACGGCGCAGGTAAGTCAACCGTCCTGAAGATTATCGCCGGAGTCGAAAAACCGACCCGCGGCGAGGTCGTCTGGGCGCCGGGCTACAGCGTAGGCTACCTGGAGCAGGAGCCGCAGATGGACCCGAATAAGACCGTTCTGGAAGTCGTTGAGGAGGGTGTTGCGGACGTAATGAACCTCATCACCCGCTACAACGAAGTCTGCCGCCATTTGGGCGATATAATCGACGACACGGTCATGTACTCCCTCTTCGAGCAGCAGGCCGAGTTGATGGAGAAGATCGATGCGGTAAACGGCTGGGAGATAGACCAGAAACTCAACCGCGCGATGGACGCCCTCCAGTGTCCTCCGCCGAACCAGAAGATAAGCGAACTCTCAGGAGGCGAACGCCGCCGTGTGGCCCTGTGCCGCCTGCTCCTCCAGGAGCCGGACGTCCTACTTCTCGACGAGCCCACCAACCACCTCGACGCCGAGTCGATTCAGTGGCTGGAGGCCCACCTCCAGCAGTATAAGGGCACGGTCATCGCCGTGACCCACGACCGTTACTTCCTCGACAATGTCGCTGGCTGGATACTCGAACTCGACCGCGGCGAGGGAATTCCCTGGAAGGGCAACTACTCTAGCTGGCTGGACCAGAAAACCAAGCGCCTCGCGATGGAAGAGAAGCAGGAGAGCAAGCGCCGCAAGACCCTCGAACGCGAGCTCGAATGGGTCAGGATGGCCCCGAAGGCCCGTCAGGCCAAGCAGAAAGCACGTCTTGGAGCCTACGAGAAGATGGCCTCTGCCGACGTGAAAGAGAAGGAGGCGAACCTGGAGATTTACATCCCCAACGGCCCGCACCTCGGCAACAAGGTCATCGAGTTCCACGACGTCTCGAAGGCCTATGGAGACAAACTGCTCTTCGAACATTTGAACTTCGTCCTCCCTCCCGCCGGCATCGTCGGCGTCATCGGCCCCAACGGCGCAGGAAAAACCACCCTCTTCCGCCTGATCATGGGCATCGACAAGCCCGACAGCGGCTCGATCGAGATCGGCGACACGGTAAAGATTGCCTACGTAGACCAGCAGCATAAGAGCATCGATCCGGAAAAGACCGTTTTCGAGACGGTGGCGGACGGCAATGAGTGGGTCCGGATGGGCGGAAAGGATATCAACGCTCGCAGCTGGGTCAGCCGCTTCAATTTCAGCGGTGCTGACCAGGAAAAGAAGTGCGGAGTCCTTTCCGGCGGCGAGCGTAATAGGCTCCATCTTGCGCTGACGCTGAAAGACGAAGGCAACGTCCTGCTGCTCGACGAACCGACCAACGACGTGGACGTCAATACGATACGCGCGCTCGAAGAGGGCCTCGAGAACTTCGCGGGCTGCGCCGTGGTAGTCAGCCACGACCGCTGGTTCCTCGACCGTATCGCCACCCACATCCTCGCCTTCGAGGGCGATGCCCAGGTATACTTCTTCGAGGGCTCGTACTCAGAGTATGAGGAGAATAAGAAGCAGCGCCTCGGAACTGCCGAACCCAAACGCTTCAAGTATCGCAAACTGACCGAATAACATATGAAAACCCTCAGATTGAACGCCTCTGCCGACGGAGTGGAACTCGCGGTGGCGGTTGCAGAGCCTAAAGGCCCAGCGAAAGGCATTTTCCAGATAGTCCACGGAATGGCGGAGCATAAGGAGCGCTACTATGCTTTTATGGACGTTTTGGCCGCAGAAGGCTATGTGGTGGTCATCCACGATCATCGCGGCCATGGTGAATCGCTCAAGTCGCCGGACGATCTCGGCTATATGTACGACGGCGGGTGGCTGGCCATGGTCGAGGATGTAAAAGTCGTTCAGAACTGGGCGCGCGAGCAGTATCCGGATCTGCCGGTAACGCTCTTCGGCCACAGTATGGGCTCGATGGTAGTCCGTTCATTTGCCAAACGCTACGATTCCTCGATTGCCAACCTGATCGTGTGCGGATGCCCTTCGGACAACCCGGCCAAGGGCGCAGGACGTGCGCTTACCCGCATCATCGCTTTCTTCCGCGGCTGGCGCTACCGCCCGGACCTCATAAACCAGATGTCTTTCGGCGCATACAATAAGCCCTTCGAATCGGAGGGCCCATGTGCCTGGCTGAGCCGTAACCCGGATAATGTCAAGACCTACCTCAAAGACCCTCTCAGCGGCTACTGCTTTACCGCCAACGGCTTTTACGGCCTGCTAGGAGTGATGAAAGACTGCTACAGTCCTAAGGGATGGGCGATGAAGAACCCTTCGCTGAAGGTGTTGTTCATCTCCGGCGCAGACGACCCCTGCAGAATAGACGACAAAGCCTTCGGAAAGGCGGTCGCGTTTATGCGCGAGCGCGGGTACACCAACGTCAAGTCAAAGCTGTACCCTGGTCTTCGCCACGAAATCCTCCAGGAAAAAGAAGCCCCGGAGGTCTACGCGGATATACTGTCTTTCATATAAAATCCACAGGTCGAGCCGCTTTTGGGCTTGACCTGTGGGAAAAAGCAACAAGTCGAGGCATTTTTGGGCCTGACCTGTGGAAACGTTACAGCGTACGTTTGATTTCGACTATCTGGTAGGCTTCGATGATGTCGCCTTCCTTGATGTCGTTGTAGCCGGCGATAGCCATACCGCATTCCTTTCCTGCGGCGACTTCCTTCACGGCGTCCTTGCCGATCTGGAGTGACGAGAGTTCGCCGGTGTAGACCACGATACCGTCGCGGATGAGGCGTACCTTCGCTTTCTGGACCATCTTGCCGTCGCGGATGATACATCCTGCGATAGTACCGACCTTGGAAATCTTGAAGGTCTGTTTGACCTCGGCGGTAGCGGTGACTTCCTCCTTCTTTTCAGGCTCGAGCATACCCTCGATACCGTCCTTGATCTCGTTGATACAGTCGTAGATGATCGAGTACAGACGGATTTCGATACCCTCGGTCTCGGCGGCCTTGCGAGCCTCCGGCGTCGGGCGCACCTGGAATCCGACGATAACAGCGTCGGATGCCTGTGCGAGCAGGACGTCGGACTCGGAGATTCCGCCGACCGCTTTGTGGATCACGTTCACCTTCACCTCTTCGGTGGAGAGCTTGATCAGGGAGTCTGACAGAGCCTCGACGGAGCCGTCGACGTCGCCCTTGACGATGATATTGAGCTCCTTGAAGTTGCCGATCGCGATACGGCGGCCGATCTCTTCGAGGGTCATGTGCTTCTGGGTCTTGATGCCCTGGATGCGGATGAGCTGCTCGCGTTTGTTGGCTATGCTCTTGGCCTCCTTCTCGTCTGTCATGACGATGAACTTCTCACCAGCGGCGGGAGCGCCGTTCAGACCGAGCACGGACACAGGGGTCGAAGGACCGGCCTTCTGGACCTTCTGGCCGCGCTCGTTGAACATGCTCCTTACCCTGCCGAAGTAGCTTCCGCAGAGGATGCAGTCGCCCTGGCTGAGGGTTCCGTTCTGGACGAGAACGGTAGCGAGATAACCACGGCCCTTGTCGAGCGAAGACTCGATCACGGCGCCCTGCGCGAGACGCTTCGGGTTGGCCTTGAGCTCGAGCAGGTCGGTCTCGAGGAGGACCTTCTCAAGCAGGGCCTCGACTCCGATACCGCTCTTCGCGCTGATTTCCTGACACTGGTACTTTCCTCCCCAGTCCTCGACGAGAATGTTCATCTCGGAGAGCTGACGGCGGATGGTGTCCGGATTTGCGCCGGGTTTGTCGATTTTGTTGATGGCGAAGACCATCGGGACTCCCGCGGCCTGGGCATGGTTGATTGCCTCAACGGTCTGCGGCATCACGGCGTCGTCGGCCGCGATGATGATGATGGCGAGGTCGGTCATCTGGGCACCGCGGGCGCGCATGGCGGTAAACGCTTCGTGGCCAGGGGTGTCGAGGAAGGTGATCCTGCGGCCGTCTTCGAGAGTGACGTTGTATGCACCGATGTGCTGGGTGATGCCGCCGGCCTCACCGGCGATCACGTTCGACTTGCGGATGTAGTCAAGCAGCGAGGTCTTACCGTGGTCGACATGACCCATGACCGTAATGATCGGGGGACGGGTCTCGAGGTCTTCCTCACGGTCGGCTTCCTGCTCGCTCTCGATCTCCTCGGAAATCTCGGCGGTGACGAATTCGATCTTGTAACCGAACTCTTCGGCCACAAGCACGAGGGTCTCAGCGTCGAGCCTCTGGTTGATGGAAACCATCAGACCCAGGCTCATGCAGGCGCCGATAACCTTCACGACGGGTGTATTGTTCATAAGGGTCGCGAGGTCGTTGACGGTCACGAATTCCGTAACCTTAAGGACCTTGTTCTCAGCGGCCTGCGCCTCGAACTCTTCCTGGGCTTTAGCTGCCGCAGACTCCCTCTTCTCCTTACGATATTTAGCTCCGAAGTTGTTTTTCTTGCCTTCGTTCATCCTGGCGTAGGTCTCTTTGACCTGCTTCTGGATCTCGAGCTGCATCTTCTCTTGCTCGGCCTCGGTCATTGCGGGCTTGAAGCGCTCGCCGCGGTCACGCTTTCTGCCTGAGCCGCCCTGGTTTCCGCCGCCGTTCTGACGGTCGTTCGCGCGATTGTTGGTCGCATTCTGACCGGCCTTGGCGATATCTACCTTTTGCTTGCTGATACGCTCGCGCTTCTTTGCGGGCTTTTTGTCGAACTGGCTGAGGTCAATCTTGCCTACCACCTTAAGGCTTGCGCCTGCGGCTGCCGGGGTTGTAGCAGCTTCTGCGGGCGATGACTCAGGCTCGGGCT
>CAJOJC010000061.1 GCA_905234775.1 uncultured Bacteroidales bacterium
GTTCTCGATGTCGGAGCTCGAAAGGAAGTCGATATTGTCCACGAAAGTTCCGTCCACCACATACAGAGGAGTTGCGTAATCGCTGATGGAGCCCACACCACGGACCTTGACGGTCGGCGAGGCGCCGGGAGCGCCGCTGTTGATGATCTGCACACCGCTGACCATGCCCTGGAGGGCGCTCATCGGGCTGGAGGAAATCTGCTTGCTAAGCTCCTCACCTTTCACCGTAACGATAGGGGCGGTGAGGTCCTTGGATTTCTGTGTGCCGTATCCCACGACCACCACCTCTTCAAGGAGGAGGTTGTCCGGATACATGGTGACATTGATCACGGTCTTGCCCTCGACGGGGACCTCGACATCCTTGAAACCGTAGAAGGAGAAAACGAGCACGGCGTCGGAGGGCACCTTGATGGAGTAAGCACCATCGAGGTCCGTGACCGTGCCGTTGGAGGTGCCTTTCTCGAAGACTCCGGCCGACATTTGAGGCCAGCCCTGATCGTCGAGCACGGTACCAGTGACGGTGATAGTCTGGGCGAAAGCCGCCGCAGATATCAGCGCAAGGGCGATTAGTGTTATTAAACGCTTCATTTGTTTGTTATTGGTTGTTAGTTGTTAATCCTAATTCCTTAAGGCCTACGGCTATTTCCGGTGCGCTCATAAAGAGTTTCCAGAGAAGGCCGCTACGATAATTCTCTATCATTACGGCGATAGGGCCCTGATCGATGGCAAGATAGCTGTGGACAACCTGCTTATCTTCCTCCACCGAAGGGTTGTATGCATCGTAGAAGCCCATCGGGCCGAACAATTTGTCTCCAAGGTCGTAGTACATATGCCACATACAGTCCATCGATTCCTTAGGAGTATAGACTATGGAAGAAATCGCCGCTGTAGGAGAAACCGTACCATTTTCGTCCGGAGTCCCGGGGTGATGCGAACAATAACCTACGATAGGATCGTCCGAGGAGGTAAAGCCCCAGAGATTCGGGCCGTAGCCTTTATGGCCCTTGGGGTTATCTATGGCGTAGTTGTAATGAATCAGCGAGTGAGCTCTTCCCCGCTCATAGTAATCCGTAAGGCCGTCTGAGAGCCCGCGGGGATCGAGTCCCAGGAAGGAGTAGTGTGTAAAGAAGAGCGGACCGCCGTACTCCATTCCTATAGTAAGCGGAATTCCGTAGTAGGACTTGCCGTTATAGTAATAAGATGAGTTCTTATAGCAGGACTCGTAGACCTTGCGTTTGATGGGATGTGTAGGAGAAGAGGCCGCAAGGACATAGGCGATAAAGCATTCGTCATAACCTGTGATACGGTGATTCATCTTCCACTCGTAGTTCTTAGACCAGTGCCAGTAGAGAGAATCTGTACCGCGAGTATACCAGTCCCACTCCATCCCGCGCCAGAGCTCGTCCGAGCGGCGCGCCAACTCCGGGGCGCTTTCCTTAAAATACTGCCTTAGGGTAAGCAGGCCCTGGGCCAGGAAGGCCGACTCTACTATATCCCCGCCGTCGTCGAACTTACTGAATGAGAATACCTTTTCTGTAGCGGCATCGTACCAGTGAGCCCACATACCGTGGAAGCGCTCGGCCCTCTCCAGGAAAGTCAGGGATTTGTCTATAAGATAGATTCCGTACTCGCGGGAGATGTACTGTCTTTCCATCGCAGCAACTATAGCCATCAGCCCGAAGCCTGAACCTCCGGTAGTAACTATATCAGCTGTATTGTTCGAACGCTCGCGCGCAAGGCCGGTCTTAGGTTCGGCGAAGTCCGTGAAATAAAGGGTAGTGTATTTCTGGACCGTATCCAGAAGGGCCTGCTCGCTCTCAGAAGTACGCTTAGGCGTTACTCTCCCCTGGAATACGCAGGAAGAGACAAGCAAACAGACTATCAGCAATAGCGTTATGTGGTCTTTCATATATATGAATTTGTCAAATATAGTCATAATTTCGTATCTTTGCTAATCTTAATTATGAAGACTAGTACTATTACCTCAGCCTGTTACTTGGCTATGGTGCGCCGCGGTTGCGCGCGACTCCATTCCAGTAAGGACGTTATCAACGACCTAAACGTCTTCCCTATTCCGGACGGCGATACAGGCGACAACATGTTCATGACAATCAACTCAGGTTGTCAGAACTCAACCTTAACTGAATCCCTCGGCGAAACCGCCAAATCAATATCCTCAGGAATGCTTCTCGGAGCCCGCGGCAACAGCGGCGTGATCCTTTCGCGCATCTTCGCCGGAATCGGGCGCGGACTCTCCGGACTCGAGCAAACCGACCTTGCGGGCTTCAAAGCCGCCCTGGCCGCGGGCGTGGAAGAGTCTTACAAAGCAGTCTCAGTCCCCGTAGAAGGGACCATCCTTACAGTTTTTCGCGAGGGAGTCGAGAAAGCGGCCGACAAACCGGCAGACTGCCTCGAAGAGTACTTTGCGGCCCTTATCCCCGAGATGGAAGCCTCGCTGGACCGTACCCCCGAGCTTCTTCCCGTCCTCAAGGAAGCGGGAGTGATTGACAGCGGCGGAGCCGGTATCCTTTCGATCGTGCGCGGAATGGCGGATGCGCTTGAAAACCCGGAAGACGTCGATCTCCCCGGCAATCCCGCCCCTGAATCTGCCCACGGCAAGGTAGATCTCGATGCCTTCGGCCCCGACGACCAGCTTCGATTCGGCTACTGTACCGAATTCCTTCTCCGCCTTCAGTCTTCCAAGGTAGACTTGGACAACTTTGATGTCTCGGAAATACGCGATTATCTTACCTCCGTGGGTGAATCGGTCGTCTGTTTCCGCGAAGACTCGATAGTGAAGGTCCATGTCCACACAAAGACACCGGGCGAGATTCTCAACCACTGCCAGAGATGGGGCGAATACCTGACTCTCAAGATCGAGAATATGGCCCTGCAACACAACGAGACCCAGCTGCGCAAGGCCGCCGAAGAGCCCGAATTCAAGATTCAGAAGCACTACGGCGTCGTTACCGTCGCATCCGGCGAGGGCCTCGTGCAGACCTTCCTCGAGGCGGGAGCCGACGAAGTCATTCGCGGCGGCCAGACCATGAACCCGTCGGCCCAGGACTTTATCGACGCTTTCAAGCGCCTCGGGGCCGAGATCGTTTTCGTCTATCCCAACAACTCCAATATAGTCCTCACCGCCCTCCAGGCCGCGAGCATGTTCGAAGACAGCAAGGTCATCGTAATCCCTACCAAAACCATCGGCGCGGGCTACGTAGGCATCGCTTCTCTCGATAAGAGCAATAAAGACGTCGACGCCCTGGTCGAGGAACAGAAAGAGACTGTGGCCGGAGTCACCTGCGGGATGGTTTCCAAGGCCAACCGCGACACCGAACTGAACGGGGTCGCCGTAAAGGAAGGCGACTACATCGGCATTTGCGGAGGCGAAGTCGTATGCGACAACCCTTCTTGCAGAGATGCCCTATACACCCTTTGCGACCAAACGGAAGCCGGAGACCACGACGTAGCGGTCGTCTTCTACGGCCAGGACGTTCCCGCAGAGGAGGCCGACGAGGTCGCAGCCGTCCTCCAGGCCAAATATCCTATGACAGAATTTATGTTTATCAACGGCGGACAGCCGGTATATAATTATATCTTGACACTATGTTAACCTATTTCGTAGACTCTGATTGCGATTTCAATCTTCAGGACTGCAAGGAACTGGGCTGCAAGCTCATCAGCATGCCCTACAGCATCGACGGAAAAACCACCTATCCTTATGTAGATTTCAAGGAATTCGACTCCCACGCCTTCTATGACGGCCTTCGCGGAGGAATCCTTCCTACTACCAGCGCAATTCCCGAAGAGGAGTATCGCAATTATTTCGAGCCCGAGTTCAAGGCCGGAAACGATATCTTCTACTTCCACTTCAGCGAGGCTATGACCATGACCTTCGGCAATATGAGAAAGGTCGTAGACGAGTTGCTTAAGAAGTACCCCGAGCGCAAGTTCTATGAGATCGACTCCAAGGGCATCACCATCATCAGCTACCTGATGGGACGCGACTTCTTCAAACTCGTAAAGGCTGGTAAGACCCCCGAGGAACTCGTAGAATGGGGCAAGAAAGAAGTAGACCACTACGCCCAGTACTTCTTCGCAGACGATCTCAAGTTCTTCCGCAGAAGCGGTCGAGTAAGCGGTCTCGCTGCCACCATGGGTGGTCTGATTGGCCTCAGGCCCATCATCACCATGAACGAAGAGGGTAAGATGGTCAGCGTCGGGACCGAAAAAGGCCGCATCAAGGCCATGAACCGCCTCGTGAATGAAGTACTTGAGAAGGGCGACGACGTCAAGGCCCACGGAGTAGTAGTCGGCCATACCGACTCTCCCGAGGTTGCCGGCCAGATCGCAGATATGCTCCGCGAGAAATTCGGCGCCGATCTCGAAATCCGCATCATCCCCACCAACCCCACCGCCGGCAGCCATTGCGGCCCCAACGGTGTTGGTGTCACCTTCCACTCAAAGTGTAGATAAACCATGATCGAAGTTAAAAAGGTCGAAACCAAAAAGCAGCAGAGGCAGTTTCTGAACTTTCCTCTCGATCTCTACAGGAACAACCCCTGTTTCGTTCCCCCGCTGTGGATGGACGAGAAGAAGATATTCGACAAGAACTATCTCTACCACGACCAGTGCGAAGATGTCTGTTTCCTCGCCTATAAAGACGGCAAGGTAGCGGGTCGCATCCAGGGCATACTCCAGAAGGCCTCTAATCGAAAGACCGGAGAGAAACGCATAAGGTTTACCAGGTTCGACTCCATCGAAGATTTCGAGGTGGCGAAGGCCCTTTTCAAGGCAGTCGAAGCCTGGGCGCGCGAGATAGGCATGAACGCCGTCTGCGGCCCTCTTGGCTACTCCGACCTTGAGCGTGAAGGCCTCCTTATCGAGGGCTTTGACCAGCTCTCAACCTTCGAGGAGCAGTACAATGCCCCTTACTACGGAGAGTTCATAGAGAAACTTGGCTACGAGAAGGAAATCGACTGGAACGAGAGCATGCTCCGCGCTCCCAAAGAATCCACGGATGATCTGAAGCAACTTTCGGATTTCATTTTGAAGCGCTACAAACTCCATATTGGAGAGTCGCGCAACGCCAATGATTTCATCCGCAGGTATGCAGACGGCATTTTCGAAGTGCTTGACCACTCCTACGACGGCCTCTATGGCACCGTTCCGTTCACCGACGGCATGAAGAAACTCCTTATCGACAACTTCAAACTGGTGGTCGATCCCAAGCGCACCGCAGTCGTCCTTGATGAGAACGGAAAGGTCATCGCTTTCGCAGTGAGTTTCCCTTCGCTCGCAAAAGCAGTCCAGCCTTCGCAGGGCCGCCTCACTCCCCTTGCGCTGATCCGCCTTCTGAAGGCTCTCAAAAAGCCCGATATCGTAGACCTGTGTCTGGTTGGAGTGGAGCCTGAGTGGCTCAACCGCGGAGTCAGCACCATCTTCATCAGCGGCATGATGGATATGCTCAAGGACCCGAATATCAAGTATTTCGAGACCAACCTCAATCTTGAGGACAACTACATGATCCAGAATATGTGGAAGAGGTTCGATCGAACCATCCACAAGCGCCGCCGCTCATACCTCAAAAAGCTTTCGTAATGGTTAAGATAATTGTAGACTGCTTCGGAGGCGACCGCAGCCCTCAGGCCAATATCGACGGAGCCATCGCTGCCCTTCGGAACTTCGACGACCTCTATCTCATCCTCACGGGCGACGAAGAGATCCTGAAGGCCGAACTTGCCAAGCGCGAGTACCCTGCCGAGCGCATCGAGATACTCCACGCCCCCGATGTCATAACCTGCGAAGACAAGCCCACCGACGCCATCAGGCTGAAGCGCAACAGCTCCATGATGAAGGCCATCATGATGCTGCGCGACGACGATTCGGTCGCGGGCCTCGTAAGCGCCGGTTCCACCGGAGCCCTCGTCACAGGAGCTCTCGTGCGCGTAGGTCGCCTCGCCGGCGTCATCCGCCCCGCCTTCTGCCCCGTTCTCCCGACCATGGACGGAGGAATCGTAGGAATCTGCGACAGCGGCGCTAACGTAGAGGTCCAGCCGGACATGCTCAGGCAGTTCGCGATCATGGGCTCTATCTACATGGAGACCGTCTACGGGGTGAAGAATCCGCGCGTGGCCCTGCTCAATGTCGGCGTCGAGGCCGAGAAGGGCGACGCCATCCGCCGAAAACCTGAATTTCGTGGGCAATATGGAGAGCCGCGACCTGCTTTCCGGAAAATACGATCTCGTAGTCTGCGACGGCTTCTCCGGAAACGTGCTCGTCAAGACAACCGAAGGAACCGCGCTCGAACTGCTCAAGATGCTCAAGAAGAGTATTTACTCGCGCACCGTATACAAGATTGGCGCACTGTTCATGAAGAAGATGTTCGCCGACATGAAGTCCTTCATGGACTATCAGAACTACGGCGGCAGCGTCCTGATCGGCACCTCCAAGGTAGTAGTCAAAGGCCACGGCAGCTCGAAGGCCAAAGCGATCGAAAAATGCATCGAACAGGCCTACCGTATGGAAACCGGAAGTATCGGTCCCCGAATCGAATCAGAATTAGCAAAATATTCACATTACGAAGAATAACATGGAAACTATGTTCGAAAAAGTGCAGGCCATCTTGGCGAAGCAGCTCCGCATCGCCGACCCTGCCACCATCAAGCCCGAATCCCTCATCTCCAAAGATCTCGGCGCCGACTCACTCGACATCCTTCAGCTCTTGATGAAGATCGAAGACGAATACGGGATCGTCGTTCCCGACGAGACCCTCGCAGGCTTCCAGACCGTCGGCGACGTCGTCGCTTTTCTTGAAAAACAAGAAAAATAATTAACTTTCGGCTATGAAAGTAGCTATCGTGGGCGCCAGCGGCGCGGTTGGACAGGAATTTTTGAAGGTCCTGGAGGAAAGGAATTTTCCTATTGACGAGTTATTGTTGTTCGGTTCGGAGCGCAGTGCCGGACGGACTTACAGTTTTCGCGGTGAGAACATTACTGTTCAACTATTGCAGCACGACGACTCGTTCGACGGAGTAGACGTCGCCTTCGTATCGGCCGGTGCCGGCACCTCGCGCGAATTTGCCGAAGACATCACCCGCTACGGCGCGGTAATGATCGACAATTCCAGCGCCTTCCGCCTGGACAAGGATGTACCTCTCGTAGTTCCGGAAGTGAACCCTGAAGACGCCCTCGTGCGCCCTCGCGGAATAATAGCCAACCCTAACTGCACCACCATCCAGATGGTCGTGGCCCTCAAGGCAATCGAAAATCTCAGCCATATCCGCAAGGTCCATGTCTCGACCTACCAGGCCGCCAGCGGCGCCGGAGCCCAGGCAATGGCCGAACTCATGACCCAGACCGGTCAGTATCTCGCCGGAGAACCCGTGACAGTTGAGAAGTTCCAGTATCAGCTGGCCTTCAACCTCATTCCCCAGATCGACGTTTTCCTCGAAGACGGCTATACTAAGGAAGAGGCGAAGATGTTCAACGAAACCCGGAAGATAATGCATAGCGACGTCCGTACCAGCGCCACCTGCGTCCGCGTCCCCTCGCTCAGGTCCCACTCAGAGAGCATTTGGGTGGAGACGGAGAGCCCGGTGAGCGTCGCCCAGGCCCGCGAGGCCTTCGAAAAGGCGCCCGGAATCGTCGTTCTCGACAATCCCTCGAAGAAAGAATACCCCATGCCTCTCTTCCTCGCCGGAAAAGACCCTGTCTACGTAGGTCGAATAAGAAAAGACGTCGCGGAAGACAACGGCCTCGCATTCTGGATCGTAGGCGACCAGATCAGGAAGGGAGCCGCGCTAAACGCGGTACAGATTGCCGAGTATCTTATAGCGAAGAAGTCGCTCTAAGCCTTTTCATCCTCGCAACATAGAACAGTACCAGGGAGATGGCGAATGTCACCGTCCCGAGGTACGGTATCCACGTAGCAGGCAGGTTGAAGCCTATTTTTGCGGTCAGGATGAATGTTACGGTAACCGAAGTCATGAAGCACGCCGGCCAGAGGGTCATCATGTAGCTGAGGCCTTTGCGACGCCTTGAGAGGAATGCAGTAACGGTCCAGAGCACGAACACGGCTAAAGTCTGATTAGCCCAGCCGAAGTACCTCCAGATTACGTTGAAGCCGTTTTCATCGGCTATATTGTACCAAAGAAGCAGGCCGGTGACCACGAAAATCGGAATCGAGACATAGAGACGGTTCTTGATAGGAGCCTGGTCCAGCTTCACGGCATCTGCGATGATGAGGCGCACTGAGCGCAGCGCGGTATCGCCGCTGGTGATAGGGGCCGCCACTACCCCGAGGATAGCGAGCAGGCTGCCGAGCGCGCCGAGCCAGTGCTTCGAGACGATGGTCACGACCTTCGGAGCTGCGGTAACTCCGACCGCGCCCATCTCGATATTGCCGCCGCCGTAGAAGAAGTAAGAGGCTACCGTGGCCCAGATAAGGGCGACGAGGCCTTCGGTGATCATGGCGCCGTAGAAGACGGGCCGGCCGAGCTTCTCGTTAGTAAGGCAGCGGGCCATGAGCGGCGATTGGGTCGAATGGAAACCGCTCACCGCGCCGCAGGCGATGGTAATGAACAGCGCCGGGAAGAGCGAGCCGTTCGAAGGCGCGCGGTTCTGCAGGCCGTCCCAGACTTCGGGGATGCTACCGGGCCACTTGACGAGCAGGCAGACGAACAGCGAGACCGCCATGAACAGCAGCGCTATCGCGAAGATAGGATATATCTTGCCGATGATCTTGTCGATCGGGACCATGGTCGCGAGGATGTAGTACAGCAGGATCACGAGCACCCAGATCATGGTCGACTTGCTGCCCGTCATCTCGCCCAGGATCAGGGCCGGGCTATAGACGAAGACAGTGCCCACGAGTATGAGCATGACTACAGAGAAGACCAGCATCACCTTGCGGGTGCCGCCGCCGAGCTCCTGCCCCACGATCGCGGGGACGTTCGCTCCCCCGTTGCGGATCGAGAGCATGCCGGTGAAATAGTCATGGACCGCGCCGCCGAAGATGCAGCCCAGCACTATCCAGAGGTAGCACGACGGGCCGAAGAGCGCGCCCATGATGGCGCCGAAGATAGGGCCTGTGCCGGCGATGTTCAGGAACTGAATCATAAACACCTTCCAGGTGGGCATGGGAACATAATCGAGGCCATCCTGTTTGGTGAAGGCGGGTGTCTTGGCAGCCGGATCCGGGCCGAAGACCTTCTCAACTATCTTGCCGTAGACGAAATAACCCACGACAAGGCAGACGATGCTGATTAATAGTGTATACATCAGATTTTGCTGATTTTCTTAACGGGGTCGCAGGTGAGATCGACTCCCAGTTTCTTGAAGACCTTGCGGTCTACCTCGCTGAGGAGAACGGTGCTGTGGACCTGACAGCCTTTGAATTTCGGTAATTGGGCCAGGGCGAGGCGGCAGTTCTCATTTTCTACGCTGAGGATGCTGAGAGCGACCAGGACTTCGTCGGTGTGGAGACGTGGGTTATGTCCATGCAGATACTCCACCTTGGTCTTCTGGATAGGCTCGATCATGCTCTGCGGAATGAGCTTCACGGAGTGGTCTATTCCGGCAAGGTATTTCGAGGCGTTGAGAATCAGGGCCGCGCTCGGTCCGAGCAGGTCGCTGGTCTCCGCGGTGATGAGGGTGCCGTCCTGCAGTTCGATCGCGGCGCTGGGTTTCTGGCTCTTCGCCTGACGCTCTGCGGCAGCTACGGTAGCCCTGCGGTAGTCAGTACTGAGCCCGGCCTTCTGCATCAGGAGGAGAATCTTGTTTACCTCGCTCTCGCTAGCATCTTTCTCCACCACGTTACAAAGGGCGGCGTAATAACGGCGTACAATCTCGTTGAGACCGGCCTTGCGGCAGACATCGTCGTCTGAAATACACCAACCAATCATATTTACGCCCATATCGGTCGGCGACTTATAGGGAGACTCGCCGTAGATACCCTCGAAGAGGGCCTTGAGGACCGGGAAAATTTCTATGTCGCGGTTGTAGTTCACTGCCACTGAACCATAGGCGTCGAGGTGGAACGGATCGATCATATTGACATCGTTCAGGTCGGCAGTAGCCGCCTCGTATGCCAGATTGATGGGGTGATTCAGAGGAATGTTCCAGACCGGGAAGGTTTCGAACTTCGCGTAACCGGCCTTGATTCCCCTTTTGTTTTCCTGATAGAGCTGGCTGAGGCAGACCGCCATCTTTCCGCTGCCGGGGCCAGGGGCCGTCACGACCACGAGCGGTCTAGTGGTCTTTACATAATCGTTCTTTCCAAATCCCTGCTCGGAATCTATCAAGGCTACGTTGTTGGGATAGCCTTCGATAGTGTAGTGATAATAGACCTTAATTCCTTTCTTTTCGAGCCTTTTCCTGTAGGCAGCTGCGCTGGACTGGCCGTTGCAGTGTGTAATCACAACGGAGCCTACATAGAAACCGCGCTTCTCGAATTCGGCGCGAAGCCTGAGGACGTCTTCGTCGTAGGTGATTCCGAGGTCTCCCCTGACTTTGTTCTTTTCGATGTCGATGGCGCTGATTACTATCACTATTTCCGCCATATCTATCAGGTTCGTAAGCATCTGCAGCTTGCTGTCCGGCTGGAAACCGGGGAGCACCCTGCTCGCATGGAGATCGTCGAAGAGTTTACCTCCAAACTCCATGTAGAGTTTGTCTCCGAATTGGGCGATACGTTCCTTGATGTGTTCAGACTGTATCTTAAGATACTTCTCGTGGTCGAAACCTAATTGCATAGTCTAATACTTGAAACTGCTGCCGCCGACGAACTCTCTCAGGAGTGAGGTTGAAGGAATCTCGGCGTCTGATATTGCGATAAAATAGTGAATGAATTTCAGGAGTCTGTGGGCCTCCGAATACTCCGGACAGTTCTTAGAGACGGCTCTCAGGATACTGTCGGCGTGGTTGCGAAGAACTGCAAACTCTACCAGATACGAGGAATTGAACATCACGTCCGCATTTTCCTGATAGGGGTTGATCCATTTCTCCTCGGCATCCAGGACGTTCGGCCACTGGCTGATAGTCTGGGTCGGGGTAAAAGCGCCGTTGTTGTAGTCGCGGATAATCCTTCGTAGCAGTCGGTTGTCGCTGGTAGGGATGCAGTTGTGGTTATCCAGGCTGATACTCGTAAGAGTACTGATGAAAATGCGGAACTTCTTCGAGTCTTCGATCTGGTCCGTAAGACGAGGATTCAGGGCGTGGATACCTTCAATAAGAAGGACCGAGCCCTCGCGCATCTTAAGTTTCTTTCCGTTATACTCCCTGAGGCCTGTCCTGAAGTTGTATGTAGGGACCTCAACCTCCTGCCCTTCAAGGAGTTTGACTACGTCGTTCTGAAGGGTTTCGTGGTCTACAGTATCGAAATTGTCGAAATCGTACTGGCCGTTGGGAAGAAGAGGAGTATCTACTCTATTGACGAAGTAATCGTCTGTACTGAAGGAGATCGGCTGGAGTCCACAGGCCTTGAGCTGGATGGAAAGCCTCTTGCAGAAAGTAGTTTTACCCGAGCTGCTGGGGCCGGTGATAAGAACCAGGTTCACCTTGTTCTCGCCGTAGTACCTGGCCTCTATTTCCTCGGCTATCTTGACTATTTTCTTTTCCTGAAGGGCCTCCGAGACCTGGATAAGCTCGCTGGCGCCGCCCTTGCGGATCTTGTGGTTTACGTCTCCTACGTTGTTCAGTTTAGTGATTATATTCCAACGCAGAGCCTCGGCGAATATTTCATAGGTCTTAGGCTGGGGAATGTAGGGAGTAAGTTTGGTAGGATCGTGACGGTCCGGAACCCTTATCAGTACGCCGTCCTGGCAGGGCATCAGGTCCCATACCTTAAGATAGCCGGCATTCGGCAGAAGGCGTCCGTAGTAATAATCCGGAGAGTCTCCGAGAAGGTAGTAGTCCGTATAGACCTCAGGGCTGGTATCAAGCAGCCTGACCTTGTCTATGTAACCCAGTTCCCTGAACAGTTTGATAGCCTCGCTTACCTGGACTTCCCTTCTGTGGAACTCCATCTTCTCGCCTACTATCTCCCACATCCTGGCTTTGATCCGCTCAATATCCTCAGGAGTAATACCTTCTTCGTCGTCCTTTATCTTTATATTACAGTAAAAGCCTCCAGAGAGAGGGTGTTCGATATAGACCCTGCATCCTTTGAAGACTTCGTGGGCTGCTTTACAGAGGAGGAAGAAGAGAGAGCGCTGGTAGACGCGCTGACCGCTGGCTTCCGTTCCGTCTACATATTCGACGTCCCTGCTGTTGTAGACTTTAAAGTTGAGGCCCTGAGAGACATTGTTGACCTTTGCCGAAAGGATCTGGTAGGGCTGTTCGAACTCGAATTCCGGGAGCATCTCGAGAAGGGTCGTTCCTTCCTGGAATTCCTTGTAGGTTTGGGTGTTTTTGCAAAAAATACGGACCATAGCCTGAACTGGTTTACATATCTTTTTTCGAAAGCACAAAAATAAATAATTATCATTAAATTTGTGGTGTATGGTCAAGAAGATAATACTCATTTTTTCCACAATCGCCATGCTTGCTTCTTGCGGCGGCAATCCTACTCAAAAGCAGGAAGAACCTATTCCCCCCATCGGTTTCCGTATAAATAAATACGAACACGATTCTACTAAAGTAAAGAGCGGAGAGACCTTCCCCGGCCTGATGACCCGCCTGGGGCTTTCGAGGACAGACGCAAACATCCTGTATTCCAGAAGGGACACTATGTTCAACGCCCAAAGGATGAGGGCCGGAGCCCGTGTAGACGCCTACTATACTCCAGGAGATTCGCTCCGTACTCTCGAGTATGTAGTCTACAACCACAGTAAGCTTAAGAAGACGGTCTTCAAGTGTACTGACTCTCTCTACATGTGGAATTACTACAGACCGACTGCGATTGAAAAGAAATATGTGGATGTAACTATCCATTCTTCTCTGTGGGTAGATCTTCTTAAGGCGGGCCTTACCGAGGCCGCTACCGGCCAGATGGTCGATCTTCTTGCCAATGACATCTACGCATGGACCGTCAACTTCTTCAGCCTTCGCGAAGGAGACCGTTTCCAGGTAATCTACAATCAGAAAGTCAGCGAAGGAGAGTTCATCTCCCTCGAAGGCATAGACTGCGCCCGCTATACTAGCGGAAATGACGATATCTACGCACTCCGCCTCGACCACGAAGGACTCGGGAAGAATTACTTCGACGAGACCGGAAAGAACCTCCGCAAGGCCTTCTTGAAGGCTCCTCTCAAGTACAACCGCGTCAGCAGTAAGTTTACTCTCCACAGAAAACACCCCGTAACCGGAAAGGTCAGGCCCCACACCGGAGTCGACTTCGCAGCCCCTGTCGGGACGCCGGTCAGGGCCATCGGAGACGGCCGAGTCATCTCGGCCGGGTGGACCACCACCGGCGGCGGTAACGTCATAAAGATCGAACACAACAGGACCTATACTACCGGTTACCTCCATCTCCAGGGCTTTGCCAAGGGAATCAGGGCCGGCGTCAGGGTTTCCCAGGGCCAGATAATAGGCTATGTAGGCAATACCGGAGTCAGTACCGGTCCTCACCTCGATTTCAGGGTCTGGAAAAACGGTACTCCCATCGATCCGCTTGCGATGAAATCCCCACCCGCAGATCCCCTTCCCGCCAAGTACAAGCCCGAGCTTGATTCTCTCGTAACTGTCTACAAAGACGTTTTCGAAAGCGGCAAGCTTCCCGTTTCCGAGTAGTCCCTCAGATGGAAATCAGTCCCATCGCCCATTATCACTGTCCGCTTCCCCAGAAATTCGGTCTGCCGCGCCAGGCTGGGCTGGCGGAGGAGCTCGAAGGACGTATAGTCTTCGAGCCGGCCTTCCGCAGGCCCGAGGCCCTGCGCGGCCTTGATGGATTTGACTACATCTGGTTGATCTGGGAATTCAGCCTCAATTCGGAGTCTGATTCGCTTACCGTTCGCCCGCCGCGCCTTGGCGGCAACGAGCGGGTTGGAGTATTCGCATCCCGCTCCCCTTTCAGGCCGAACAGGCTGGGGCTGTCTTCCGTCCGCATCAAGAACATCGATTTCGACAAGTGTGAGATAGTCGTATGCGGCGCTGACCTTGCAGACGGTACACCTATTTATGATATAAAGCCGTACGTAGCCTACTGCGACTCACATCCCGGGGCGCGAAGC
>CAJOJC010000062.1:0-796 GCA_905234775.1 uncultured Bacteroidales bacterium
GATTGGGCGGCCTTTTTGCGAGCCACACAGGCTTGCACTGTTAGATTACCTTGTGAAGAGGGCGGCGGAGGAGGCGCAGCGGAGGCCGTCGATGGCGGAGGAGACGATGCCGCCGGAGTAGCCGGCACCTTCGCCGCAGGGGAAGATTCCCGGGACGGAGACGTATGAAAGGGTCTCGGGATCACGGGGAATGCGAATGGGAGAGGAGGTGCGGGATTCCACCCCCAGAAGAAGGGCTTCCGAGCAATAATAACCGCGAATGCGCACCTGAGGGAAGGCCTGGCGCAAACGGTCGGCCACCATCGCAGGTAAGACTTTGTCCAGACGTACGCTAACGACTCCGGGATGATAAGAACTCTCGGGAAGGGAACCGGATAGCCGGCCTTCGCAGAAGTCGGTCATTCGCTGGGCGGGAGCCGCCATGGGATTTATGTCTGAGTTCCCAACTGCCTCACGGACAGCCTTGTACATATCTCTTTCCACCTTCTGCTGGAAATCGTACAATTTGAAAGGAGAATCGCCCGGGATGTCTTCCGGCTCTATCTGTACCACGACGCCCGCATTTGCCCAGCGGGAGTTGCGCGCGGAATTGGACATGCCGTTAAGGACGACCGTCTCAGCCTCAGTAGAGGACGGGACGAGGATACCGCCCGGACACATGCAGAATGAGAAGACTCCCCTTCCGCCGGCCTGGATGGCGAAGCTGTATTCGGCCGCGGGGATTCCGCTCTTCCATCGGCCGTGGTACTGGGCGCGGTTGATAAGGCCCTGGGGGTGTTCCGCCCTCACGCCGAGC
>CAJOJC010000062.1:812-10240 GCA_905234775.1 uncultured Bacteroidales bacterium
TCTCGTAAACGTCGCGGGCGGAGTGGCCGGTGGCAAGGATGACCGCTGGGGCCGTGAACTCGGAACCGGTGGCCGTGCGGACCGTAAAACGCCCGTCGCTGCCCTTGGAAACGGAGGTGGCGCGCTGGCTGAAATGGTATTCCCCGCCATGGGCGATTATACACTTTCGAATGTTCTCGACCACGGCCGGGAGTTTGTCAGAGCCGATATGGGGGTGTGCATCGATAAGGATGTCGGGCGACGCGCCGAATTCGACCAGCCTGCGCAGGACCTCCATGTTATCGCCCCGCTTCGTAGAGCGGGTGTAGAGTTTTCCGTCGGAAAATGCGCCGGCCCCGCCTTCGCCGAAGCAATAGTTCGAGTCGGGATCTACCGCGCCTTCGCGCGAGAGCCGCGCCATATCCACCTTACGCTCGTGGACGTCCTTTCCCCTTTCGAGTACGATCGGCCTGCGACCGAGCGTAAGGAGCTTCAGCGCGGCGAACATTCCGGCGGGGCCGGCGCCCACGACGACGACCGGCTCTGCGCCATGGACATCGAGATAGGGCGCGAGCGGGGCGGGCTCACATTCCTCGCCGGGCTCGTAGACATCGACCCGATACCGGTAGACGGGCTCTCCTCTGGCATCGATGCTACGCTTGACCACCTCCGCCCTGAGGTCAGACCTGCCGAACTGGCGGGCCACACGGGCCTGGACGGCCTCCCGGCTCAGCGGCCGGTCGAGGGGGCAGGTGAATTCCAGGGTATGCATGGTCTAGAAATCGGCGATGCGGGAAACTGGGGCCACGTCGAGCGGGCAGCGTTCCCCTGCGAGATAGTGGAAATAGCCGGCGATGGCGATCATCGCGGCATTGTCTGTAGTGAACTTGAATTCGGGAAGATAGACGTTCCAGCCCCTCTTCGCTCCTTCCTCCAGCATCCTGGAGCGGAGGCCGCTGTTGGCGGAAACGCCGCCGCCGATAGTGATTTCCCTGATTCCGGTCTGTTTTGCGGCCTTGATCAGTTTGTCGAGAAGGATGTCAATAAGGGTTTTCTGGAAAGAAGCGCAGATATCTTCCTTGTTCTTTTCCATAAACTGAGGATCGCGGGCCATCTCGTCGCGGACGAAATAAAGCAGAGAAGTTTTCACTCCGCTGAAGCTGTAATCCAGCCCGGGGATATGGGGCTTTGAGAAAGTGAAGCGCTTGGGATCGCCCAACTTGGCCAGTTTATCGATAACCGGGCCGCCGGGATAGCCCAGGCCCATCATCTTCGAGCATTTATCGAAGGCCTCGCCCACGGCATCGTCGATAGTCTGGCCGAGAATCTCGAAATCTACGGGAGAATTGACCTTCACTATCTGGGAGTTTCCGCCGGAGACAAGCAGGCAGAGGTAAGGGAAAGACGGCTCGCGTACGGGGACATCAGGCTGGCGCACGAAGCCCGCAAGGACATGGCCCTGAAGGTGATTGACCATCACGAGCGGCTTGTCCACTTGGCGAAACTGGTACCTACCAGGAGCGAGCCAAGGAGGCCGGGGCCGCGGGTAAAGGCTATGGCCGTAAGGTCAGAGGGGCTGACCTTCGCGCGGGAAAGGGCTTCGCTCACGACCGGCACGATATTGAGTTCGTGGGCGCGGGAAGCCAGCTCCGGCACCACCCCGCCGAAAGCGCGGTGGACATCCTGACTTGCGATTACATTAGACAGAAGGACTCTGTCCGAGATAACCGCCGCCGAAGTATCGTCGCAGGAGGATTCGATTCCAAGGATAATATCTGCCATAGCGGGTCCAAAGTTAGCAATATTCGTTGAATATTACTAAATTTGTGAGATATGGCTAAAAAGCGGGGCATAAAGATTATTGCCAGGATCGTGGAAGCGATTCTGGTGATTCTGGCGGTGGGGCTGCTGGTCCTTCACCTCCCCCCGGTACAGAATAAAGTAGCCCATAAAGCTACCGAAGCCCTGGATCAGGCCCTGCAGGAGAAGATCTCCTTCTCAAGCGTCAAGTTCGTTCCGTTCAGAACTCTGGTTCTGGAGGATCTTGCGATAATAGAGCCCTTTGAGACGGGTCCCGATACCCTTCTGTATGCCAGCAGGCTCAGCGCAACCTTCTCGCTCAAGGGCCTTCTCAACATAAGAAATGAGGGGAAGGGCGGAATATTCATCGACAGGCTCAAGACTGAAGGGCTGATCTTCAACATGATCATTTTCGACCTTGATCAGGACGGCTTCACCTTCAACTTGAATCGTGCGCTGGGTATCCCCGAAGACAAAGAACGGGAGCCTCTGTGGACGCCCGATATCTTTACTATAGGCAGGGCGGAGCTCAAGAATTCCAAGGTCAGGCTGATCAACCGCAGTCAAGATGCTCCAAAATACTTAGGCCACGGCATCAACTGGTCCGACATGGACCTCTTCGTCCCAGTGACACACCTCCGCAACCTCAAGTACGGAGGCGGACGCCTCTCTATGGACATCAACGATGTAACCGCCACCGAAAAGTGCGGCTACACTTTAATGGGCAGCGCCCAGATGTCTACCGGCTACTGCGAGGGCGGAAAACGTCTCGGATTCTCTGAAGTCACCGGCATCCACATCAAGGACGAGTGGTCCGATCTGTACATCCCCTACTATTCGATGTCCTATGACAGGATTCTCGATTTCACCGACTATATCAACAAGGTCGACATGGACCTTCGTCTTCGCCGCAGTACCCTCGCTATGAAGACGGTTGCCGCGTTCTCGGGTGTGTTCGCGGACTGCCCCGTCGTTTTCGACATCAAGCGCGGATCCGCATACGGCCCGGTAAACGACCTCCACGTCCGCGAACTCGAGCTTACAGACCGCTACAGCGGGATAGACGCAGACCTCGACTTCGTGATGACCAACCTCATCCTTACGGAAAAGGAGCCCGAGATCTCGGCGCAAGTCCGCTATCTTGATTTCGATTCCCGCTCGCTTACAGACCTTATCGGAGCTTTCGCTCCGGAAGCCGGAATCGATATATCCAACTTTGCGACAGACGTCAAAGCAAGATTCTCCGGCAGCGCCAGCGGCTGGATTACCCACATGCGCACGGACGGCGCCCTGACCACAAACTACGGAGATCTTACCGTAAATGCCAATACCAGCAGGATCGACTCTATTCCGGACAATCACAACGCATTCCGCTTCGACGGAAAAATGGAGCTCGAAGATGCCGATCTCGGTCGCTTCATGAATCTCGAAGCCCTCGGCCGGACCTCGATGACCATCACCGCTGCGGGCGATTTCGACCGCGAAGTCACAAAAGCCAGGGTCGATACCTTCAAGATAGACCATATCAAGTTCCTGGACTACACCTACAGGAGCATCAGGGGCAAGGGAACCTTCGACGACGGAGTATTCGACGCCAACATCATCAGTTCCGACCCCAACGCCAACATCCTCTTCAGCGGACGCGTCTCCACCAAAAAGAGCGCAAGGGGTTATTATGTGGCCAGGGGCAACCTCAACCTCGCAAATCTGGATCTCGAAAAGACCGGTCTGGACAAGCGCGGAGGCGGTTCCGTCCTGCGCGGAGGCATCACCGCCAATGCGGCCCTCGATACCCTCGGCAATATCTTCGGTAAGGTCTCCGGGCAGAATTTCCGTTACATTACAGACGCCGCTTCGAACGACATAGGAAACTTCACACTCTCCTTCAACGATATGTCTGAGCAGGGTTCGTCGGGCTCTTCCACTCACAAAATGGTTCTGTGGAGTCCTCGCTTCGGGCGGGCCTCATACAGTTCGAGCGTCCCGGTTACGAAGTTCCCCGATTTCGTACGTGAAGCTATCCTGGGCAAGTATCTCCCTTCCCTTACCGGCGAGGAGTATAGCGGCTCCAATGACGGTCAGGTATTCGCGATTGACGTAAATCTGGAAGACACCGAAGCGCTGCTCTCTCCTCTTAAGAAGGACATTTACATCAATTCCGGCTCAAAACTCAAGTTCGCCATGAACAAGGCCGGCAATCTGGACGCATCCTTCAATTCCGACAACATCAGAGTCGGAGACGTCCGAGTGAAAGGAATAGAGATAAGGGGCAGCGAAAGCCCTAAAGCATTCAGGCTGAGGACTGTCAATCCCATCACCGTAAACCTGCCCAGCATGCAGATTTCAGACATCGAGCTATCTTCAAGCCTCATGAAAGACAGCCTCACGCTCGATGCTTCTGCCATCAGCAGCAGGATAGAATCCGCCAAACTCTCGCTCGCGGCCGGATTCTACCGCGACGCCTCAGATTCGCTCGCTATCCGCGGACGAATCGGCGATTCCAACATAGTCTTCGACGGCAATAAATGGACTTTCCGCAAGGGCAGCGTCGATTACCACACTACCGGCAATCTTACAGTACGCGACATGGGCCTCTACCTGGGCAACCAAACCCTCGACATAGCCGGCGAAATGTCCCGCAAAGAGCCCGCTGAAATGACTCTTACGCTTAAGGGATTCGACCTTTCCGTCATCAGCAACTTCCTCAGCGAAGACGCCCTCGTCTCTATCGACGGCCTGCTGAGCGGGGAAGCCTGCTACAGTACCCCTCTGGAAAGCAATGCCGGGCTCGATGTGGCCCTCGCCTGCCCCGACCTGAAGCTCAGCGGAGCCTCGATCGGCAGGGTGATCCTCAACGCGAGCATGGACGACGAATACGACAACCGCATCAGTTTCAAGGCATCTCACTTCTCCCCCTCCGGAGCCGAGGACCTTCGCATCAGACAGGACGAGTCCTATTTCGACCTCAATTCGAAGAACCTAAAGACAACTCTTACCCTGAACAAACTTGATCCGGCCCTTTTCCAGCCCATAGTCAAAGAAGCCGTCAACTTCGGCAGGGGCTCCCTGGACGGAAAGGTGTGCGTCGATTATACTCTTGGCGCAGACAAGATCGACCTCAGCCGTTCATACCTTACGCTTAAAGACACTCTGACCGTAATTCCTACGGGTGTACGCTACGCCCTTGACGGAGACATCCGTGGAGACCGCGAAGGCCTGGATATCAGGGAAATAAACATCAAAGACTTCCACCGCGGTTCCGCGAAGATCAGCGGACGCGTCAGCAACCTGGCCGCGACCCTGAACGCACTCGAGGTAATAAGTGATAAAGGCAGTGCAGACATGTTCAGCGGCCAGTTCTACACCAGCGGCGACGTAGGCCTTCGCTTCGAAGAAGACCGCATCCTCAGGATGGCGGCCAACCTGAGAACGGCAGGAAGCGGAAAACTCACCGTCTCGCTGGGCGGAATGGCAAAACAGGAATCCGCCACCCTTACTTTCCTCCCTCCCCCCTCAGACGAAGAAATCGAGGAAGAAGAGATGAAAAAGCAGGCCAAGGCCGTAGTCCAGACTTCCGAACAGCCGGAAGAAAAAGAGGAAGCGATCAGGCTGCTCGCTGATGTAAGCATTACAACGACCCCTGCGGTTCAGCTCAGCGCTGAAATCGACGCCGGAGGAGACAACGTAGTGACAGTCGGAGGCAACGGAACCGTCAAGGTTACCTACGACTCTCTTACAGACGAACTCGCCCTCGGCGGCGACTACACCATACGCGAAGGCAACTTCAAACTCTCCGCAGCCGGTGTCTTCAGCAAGGACTTCGACATCTCCGACGGAAGTTCAGTAAGGTTCGCGGGCGACCTGATGGATACCGAACTGGACATTACGGCTACCAATACCGTGAAAGCTTCGGTGGGTGTTCTCATCTCCGATACGACCTCAGTATCGACCCGCCGCGACGTAATTTGCGGAATCTCGGTAAGCGACCGTCTCCGCAATCCTAAGCTCCAGTTCAGCGTAGAAGTCCCCGACCTCGACCCTGCGACAGAGGCCCTGGTTCGCAGCGAACTGAACACGGAAGATAAAGTCCAGAAGCAGTTCCTCGCCCTGGTCGCAACCGGGTCTTTCCTGCCCGGAGACCAGAGCGGAATCAACAACCAGTTTGGTTCAGGCATCATCCTGAGCAACCTTACCGCCATCGCTTCTGGCCAGATCAGTTCCCTTCTCCAGCGCGCCGGTATCCCGGTCGACCTGGGCGTGAACTACACCCAGAACGAAGCCGGCAACGACATAGTCGACCTCAACCTCTCCACCCAGTTCTTCGACAACAGGGTGATAGTCAACGGTTCGGTCGGAAACAGGCAGTACAGTACTACGAGCGACGACAACCTGGTCGGCGATATCGACGTGGAAATCAAGATGGACAAGACAGGGCGCCTCAGGGCTAAACTCTTCTCCCACTCCGCAGACGACTACACAAACTACCTCGACAACTCCCAGCGAAGCGGCGCCGGTATTTCCTACCAGAGGGAATTCGACAATCTCTGGGATTTCATAAAGAGCATCTTCAAAAAGAACGCTCCTGAGACAGTACGTGGGCAACAGACCCTTACCATAGAAAACTGATGGATTACGGAAAACTATACCTCATCCCTTCCCCTCTCGGCGACAACGATCCCGCCGAGGTGATTCCCGGCCCCACTCTCGAACTCCTTAAGAGTATCGGGACCTACGTAGTGGAGAACGCGCGTACCGTACGCCGTTATCTCTCCCGCGCCGGGCTTAAAGGCCATATCGAAGAGCTGAGGATGGTCGAGCTGAGCGAACACACCTCCGAGGCGGAGGTGGAGGAGATGGCAGCGCTGTTCGAGGGCGGCGCAGACGTCGGCCTCATCAGCGAAGCGGGGCTTCCGGCAGTGGCCGACCCGGGCGCCGCCCTGGTTGCCCTCTGCCACCGCCGTGGGATCGAGGTAGTGCCGCTCGTGGGCCCGTCGTCACTGATGATGGCGCTGATGGGCAGCGGTCTCAATGGCCAGTCGTTCGCCTTCCGGGGCTACCTCCCAGCAAAGACCGACGAGCGCCGCGCGGCCATCAAAGAATGCGAGAGAATCTCCGGCAACCTTCGTCAGACCCAGATCTTCATCGAAACCCCGTACCGCAACGACGCCCTGCTGGTCGACCTGCTCGCCGGACTGAGCGACAATACCATGCTCTGCCTCGCAGCGGACATCACTCTCCCGACCCAGACGATCAGGACCATGAGCGTTGGGCAATGGAAAAAACAGCACTTCACCATCGGCAAGAGGCCGTGCGTATTTCTGATACTCAAATGATGAAAGGGACGATCGAACTCAACGGGCTGAAATTCCACGCCTTCCACGGCTGCTTCGACCACGAGCGCGAGGAAGGTGGCGAGTATATAGTCGATTTCTCGGCCGCCCTCGACATCGAGCGCGCTGCCCGGACGGACGATCTTGCCGACACCGTGGACCTGGCCGCCGTCTACGCACTTATCGACCGCGAGATGGAGCTGCCCTCGAACCTGATCGAGCATGTCGCCGCCCGAATCGCCGCCGCCGTTAAAAGCGAGTTCCCTCAGCTTCAGTCGGTAACCGTCAAACTGACAAAGCTCTCCCCTCCCCTCCCCGGACCGGCCGAATCTTCCTCCGTTACCGTAACCCTATGACCAAGATAGCGCTCATGACCCTGGGCTGCAAGCTCAACTACGCGGAGACCTCCACCTACGAAAGAGGCTTCCGCGCCGCCGGGCTAGAAGTCGTTCCCTACCGCCAGAGCGCAGATCTGTACCTGATCAACACCTGCTCCGTAACCGCGACCGCAGACCAGAAATCGCGCAACCTCATCCGCAGGGTCCACCGTGTAAACCCGGAGGCGAAGATAGTGGTCACCGGCTGTTCGGCCGAGCTGCGCCGCGCGGAAATCGAGGCGATCGAGGGCGTATGGAAGGTCTTCGGTTGCAATGAGAAAGCGAAGGTTGTCCCCGACTGCCTGGCCGGGCTCGGCTTCCCTGCCGCCGCCGTAACTGCCGATGCGGTTTTCGGCGCCTACAGTACGGGCGAGCGGACGCGAAGTTTTCTGAAGGTCCAGGACGGATGCGACAACTACTGCAACTACTGTACAGTCCCCTATGCCAGGGGCGGCAGCCGCAATCTACCCGTCTGCGAATGCGTCCGAATGGCGCGTGAGATAGCCGCTCAGGGCGTGAAGGAAATCGTCCTTACCGGAGTCAATACCGGCGACTACGGAAAAACCACGGGCGAGAGTTTCCTGAGCCTGCTTCAGGCCCTTAACGAGGTCGACGGAATCGAGCGCTACCGCATTTCGAGCATCGAACCCAATCTCCTGAGCGAAGAAATAATTGACTGGATAGCCTCCGGGACCAAATTCCAGCCCCATTTCCACATCCCTCTCCAGACCGGATCGGATGTGCTGCTCGCTTCGATGGGCCGCCGCTATACTACCGCATTTTTCGCCGAAAAGCTGGCCTACATACGCCGGGCGATGGGCGACGGAGTCTTCTTCGGAATCGACGTGATGGTCGGTCTCCCGGGCGAGACGCCCGAACTGTTCGAGGAAACGGTCGCGTTTCTGGAGCAGATACGTCCTGCGTTCATCCACGTCTTCCCCTACTCCCGCCGACCCGGAACTCCCGCGGCCGAAATGCCGGGCCAGATCGCCGAGGAAGAGAAAAAGCGCCGGGTCGCAGTCCTCGAAGAGCTCTGCGTCCGGCTCCACTCCGAGTTCGTCGCGTCCCAGAAGGGAACCCGAGTCAGCGTGCTCTTCGAATCGAAGGAAAAAGACGAGACCATGGGCGGCTATTCCGGCAACTACATCAGGGTCACTCGACCCTACGACCCCGCCCTTTCGGGCAAAATAGTGGAGGTGACATTATGAGCGGAGCGAAACTTACTTTTCTCGGGACGGGGACCTCTCAGGGCATCCCAATCATCGCATGCGACTGCCCGGTCTGCACCTCCCCCGACCCGCGCGACAAACGCCTTCGCGCCTCTGCCCTCGTGGAGTACGGCGGGCTTACGATAGTCGTCGACTGCGGCCCCGATTTCCGCCTCCAGATGCTCCGCCTGGGCGTGCACCACATCGACGCCGTCCTTCTAACCCACAACCATAAAGACCACACCGGAGGCCTTGACGAGCTCCGTTCGTTCAACCTGATGGAGCGAAAACCGGTCAACATTTACTGCGAACCCTACGTAGAGCACTCCATGCGGCAGGAATACAGCTACGCCTTCGCCGAGCCGCGCTACCCCGGATCGCCGGAATGGAGGGTCCACAACATCGACGGTCATCACCCCTTCAAGGTCCATTCAAACGCCGCAGAGCCAACCCTCGTCTGGGTATCCGGAAAGGGCTATCACTACGAGCGTCCGTCCTTCGACGGGCCCGTACCGGAAGTGGAGATTATCCCCATCCAGGGCTGGCACCACAAACAAAAAGGCCTGTCGGTCCTCGGATACCGTTTCGGAGATATCGCGTATCTGACGGATATGAATCTGATCGAAGAAAGTGAGTTTGAGAAGTTGCGAGGCCTCAAAGCCGTCACCATCAACTGCGTCAAGCGCACTCCGCACTTCTCCCATTTCTCCCTCGACGAAGCCCTCGCCTTCTTC
>CAJOJC010000063.1 GCA_905234775.1 uncultured Bacteroidales bacterium
TCGTAGAGGTCGTCGCGGATGTGGCCGATAGCGGCCTCCGCCCGTTCCTTGGTAGTGACGAAGTTATTCGCGGGGTAGATGTTTACCTCCGAAACTTCTTCGAGTCGGGCGCCGGTAGCCGGGTCGATTACCGAGAGACTCTCGACCTCGTCGCCGAAGAATTCTATCCTCACGGCGTTGTCCGCCCCGCTCAGGAACACGTCGACCGTATCGCCCTTGGTCCGGAACGAACCACGGGTGAACTCGCCCTCCGTACGGACATAGAGCGCGTCGACGAGCTTGTAGAGCAGCCCCGTCAGCGAACGCTGCTCTCCCCTGCGGACGGTAACCGTCTGGTCATGGAAATCATCCGGGTTGCCGATGCCGTAGAGGCAGCTCACCGAGCTGATGACGATTACGTCGCGCCGGCCGCTGAGAAGCGCGGAAGCCGCCGAGAGGCGAAGCTTTTCGATCTGATCGTTGATCGAGAGATCCTTCTCAATATAGGTATCCGTAGTTGGCAGATAAGCCTCCGGCTGGTAGTAATCGTAGTACGATACGAAGTACTCGACTGCGTTCGCGGGGAAAAACGACTTGAACTCGCCGTAGAGCTGGGCGGCCAGGGTCTTGTTGTGGCTTAAGATAAGCGCCGGCCTCTGAAGTTGTTCGATGACATTTGCCATCGTGAAAGTCTTACCCGAACCGGTAACGCCCAGAAGGGTAACGTCCGACACTCCTCTTTTCAGGGCATCGACCAACTGAGCGATCGCTTCGGGCTGATCGCCCGAAGGTTTATATTCCGACTCGAGTTTGAATTTCATTATTCAAAGATAATCATTATCTTTGTTTATATGACAACAGAAGAATTGCTCGCGAACATTCGCGTCATCGAGGATTTCCCCGTCAAGGGCATCCATTTCCAGGATGTCACTACCCTTTTCCAGAACCCTGAGTGTCTTAAAGAAATCGCCGACCGTATCGTCGCCCTTTACAAAGACAAGCACATAGACAAAGTCGTAGGCCTCGAGTCCCGCGGATTCGTGCTTGGCGCTATCGTAGCCGAGAGGCTGGGCGCGGGGTTTGTCCCCGCCCGTAAGAAAGGCAAACTCCCCGGCGAAAAGATAGTCGAAACCTACAACCTTGAGTATGGCTTCGACTGCATCGAAATGCACGTAGGTTCCATCAATCCGGGAGAGACGGTTCTGATCCACGACGACCTCCTCGCAACAGGCGGAACCCTCGGTGCTGCGGTCCGTCTTGTAGAGCAGTTCCATCCTTCAAAGATCTACGCCAACACCATCATCGACCTTACTGCATGCCCGCGCAGCAGTAGCTTCCCTAAAGACCTGGAAGTAACTTCTCTCTTAAAGATTGACGTTGCCTAAGACCGGCGTACTTTCAGTACGTGTTTGATCTTCCCGATAAGTGAGATAACCTTGTCGAGTTCGGAGTTCGACGGCACGAGCAGCTTAATCACTATCTCGTCGTCGCCGGTCCTGGCGTTCTTATTTACGACGAACGAGCGCAGCGACACCCTGAACTGCGCAATGATATCCATAATAGAACCCATAACAGTCCGGTCGGGCTCAGCGCTGACTGTAAGAGTCGCGAGGAACTCGCCGGTAGACTGAGTCTCCTGCCAGACTACCCGCTGGATACGGTAAGGATAGCGCTCGAGAAGACGCGCGGCATTGGGGCAGGAAATCCTGTGGATTTTGATACCTTCGCCCCTGGTTACAAAACCGAAAACATCGTCTCCGAAGACGGGGTTGCAGCAGCGGGCCATCTTGTACTGCAGGCCCTTCACATCCTTCGCATTCAGGACCAGGATATCATCGCCGGAACCGGTGAAGACCGTGCGCTTGACGGTAGCAACCTCCTCTGCGGCTGCTTCCGGAGTCGACTGGCCCAGGATGTATTCCTTTACCTCGTTGACGTCTATATCGCCCTGAGCGATGGCGGCGTACATCTCGATAAGGCCGTCGCAGCCGTGTTTCTTGCAGAACTCGTTCTGAGACTCGACTGTCCATTCGAGCTTCCAGTTCTTAAGGCGCCTTTCGGTAAGTTCACGGCCATCGGCCGCCAGTTTGCGCTTCGCCTCATCGAGCTGCTGCCTGATCTTGGTACGCGCTTTCGAACTCACGACCCAGTTCAGCCAGTCGGACGAAGGCTTCTGGTTCTTCGACGTAAGGATCTCGACCACGTCTCCTGTCTTCAGCTTTTCCCTGATCGAGACGGCCTTCCCGCCGATTCGGGCGCCGGTGCAATGGCTGCCTATGTTGGAGTGGATATTGAATGCGAAGTCAAGGACCGTGGAACCCGCACGGAGGATGCGCAGCTCGCCCGTGGGGGTGAAGACGAATATCTCATCCGACGGAGCGATCGGCCTGTCTTCCGGCTTTGCCTCCGTAGGATGTTCGAGCGCATAGCGAACCGAGGTCAGCCACTTGTCGAGGGTCTGCTCGCCCTTTATGCCCTTGTATGACCAGTGCGACGCGAGGCCGCTTTCGGCAGTCTCATCCATTCGGACGGTACGGATCTGGACCTCGATATAATGGCCTTGCGCGTTTTTGACCGTAATGTGGAGGGATTCGTAGCCGTTGGGCTTAGGGTTGGTAAGCCAGTCGCGCAGGCGCTTCGTATCCGGCTCGTACTCCTCGGTAACATAAGAATAGACCTTCCAGCAGAGATCCTGTTCGAGTTTCCTGTCCGGTTCGCAGTCGATAATGAAGCGGATGGCGAAGACGTCGAACACTCCCTCGAAGGGGACCTTTTGGACCTGCATCTTGCGGAAGATACTATACGCCGTTTTTGTCCTGATCTTAAGCTTGTACTTGATTCCGGCGTTGTCGATCTTCTCCTTGAGGGGCTCGATAAACTCTTTCATCAGCTGCTCGCGCTGGGGTGCGGTTGCAGCAAGCTTATTCTTGATCGCCCTGTACTGCTCCGGCTCGGAGAACTTAAAGTAGATGTCTTCGAGCTCGCTCTTGATGTTGTACAGTCCGAGCTGGTGGGCCAGCGGAATATAGAGCATCAAAGTCTCCAGCTGCTTCTGTTCGCGTGAGCTCTTGGGGAAGATCGAGAGGTTGCGCATCACTTCGAGCCTGTCGGCAATCTTGATGACGGTGACGCGGGGATCAGTACTGTACTGGACTATGAGTTTTTTGTAGTTTTCCGCCTCGAGACGGGTGTCTTTGGGCTTGATAGTACTGATCTTATTCAGACCTTCCACCAGGGTAAGTACGTCTTGAGGGAACTCAGACAGATCTACCTCCGGATGCGTTCTCGTAGCTTCGTGGAGATACACGGCGGCGATACACTCATCCGGCAGACCGATCTCGTCGCGTACTATAGCCGCGACTCCGTCCGGGTGAAGGATGAAGGGCTCGCCGTTGTGGCGGACTTCATTCCCGAGAGTGGTCAACGCCACTTCCCGCGCTCTGGTTACAAGATTGTCCATACTACTTCAGGGCATCCAAGGCCTGCTGATATGCACGGGCCTTTTTCTGGTGTTCGGCGTAAGTTTTGGAGAAGACATTGGTCCCGTCGAAGGCAGTATTGGCGCAGAAATACAGATATCCTGATTCTACATCTGCATTCAACACCGCATCTATTGCGGTTTTCGACGGGCAGCATATCGGGCCCGGGGGCAGGCCGATATGTTTGTAAGTGTTGTAGGGAGAATCTACTTTCAGATGTTTCTGGAGGATTCTATGGGGTTTGAAATCGAAGCAATAGGCTACCGTAGGGCATGCCTGGAGCTTCATTCCTTTACGGAAACGATTGATATAAACTCCGGCGAGTTTAGTGTACTCCGGAGTATAATTCGATTCGCAGGCTACAATCGATGCGAAGACGCCTACCTGAGCCGGAGTAAGCCTCAAAGCCCTGGCTTTAGCTTTTCTTTCGTCGTTCCAGAATTTGTCGTACTCTTTCTTGAAGAGAGTGAAGATATCCGTGATAGTAGCGTCCCAGTAAATCTCGTATGTATCCGGAAGGATCATCAGCAGGACGTTGGTCGGGTTGAAACCGAACTTCCTGAGGAAGACCTCGTCTTCCAGAGCCTGGGCCACCTCCAGCGAATCCACCCTCATCTGACGCCCTATAGACGCTGCGATTTCCTTCTTAAGACGGAGGCCGCCGCCTATGGTAAGCTTCACCGGAGACTGCCAGCTGTTATTGAGCATCCTGGCGACATAGACGCAGGAATACTTGGCTTTCACGGTATAGTGTCCGGGGGTGATGTATTTGTCTACCTGCTTCTGGTCGAAGACCTCGCGAAGCGCCTGCTCCCAGCGGATCCCTGTCTGCGACTTGATCTGGGCGATGACATCGTCCGGAGTTGTCTTAGGGCCTACGAACACTTCCGCATCGCCATAGAAAGCCGGGAGACGGTTGTTTCTCAACCATCCCCACGCCTGAAGCGCTCCGAAGAACGCTACGGCTAGCGCGGCGATTCCTATGATACGCCAGATACCGGAGTGTTTCTTTTTCATCTTAAGGGATTACCTGAGTTTGAGTTCCTGCTCTTTTACGAGAGGTGCCCCTTTCTTCAGTTTGTTGCGTTTTTCGATGCTGCGCATCTTCACTGCAAAGCGCTGGCTGATGTCGCGCAGCGACTCACCGTCTTCTCCAACTATGTACTTATCCAGGCCCTTTGCTGCCTTACTCTTCTTAGCCTGGATATAGACAAGGGTTCCGGGAAGAAGTTCTACGGGCTCCTTGAGATCGTTGAAGCGGAGTATCTCGCGGGGGAACAAGTCGTAGATAAGCGCGATGGAATCGAAGGTATCTCCTGCGACCGTATAAATACACGCGACGCCGTTTTTCTGGTAGATCGTACGCTCCAGCGAGAAGCGGAACTGTTCGTCGAAATTAGCAGGCATCAAGACCGCCTTCTCGAGTTCGTCCGGAGACTTGATCTTCACCACAGTACCTTTATCGTAGCTGCAGAGATCATACTCTTCGATCAGGCTGATAAGTTTAGTAGCATAGTTAGGATCGGTCGCATAACCGGCCTGCTTAAGGCCGTAACACCAGCCCTTATAGTCTGTCACCTCCAGATCGAAGAGGAACTTATAGCGGTCGTAGTAGCGGAGGAAATCCGAGTGATCCCTGAAGGACTCTTCGTCTTTCGTATACGAACGGAAGCATTCCTGCGGAGCGTCGTCGTCGTGATAGGTCTTAGTACCGGTCCAAGCCTTTCCACACTTGATTCCAAAGTGGTTATGGGCCTGCGTGGCAAGAGTCGAACGGCCAGCGCCGGATTCCAACAGACCCTGGGCCAGGGTAATCGAGGCCGGGACTCCGGACCTTTCCATCTCGGAGATAGCAAGGGCGGCGTATTTGTCTATATAATCCTTACGGGCGGCGTCCATATCCACGGCGGCCTTGGCCGCAAAGATCGCGGCAGCCGACAGGGCTGACGCCGCGAAAAGAAGTATGAAAAGACGTTTCATCTGGTCTAATGCGTATTTCTGCTAAGATAGGTATTTTTTGTCGGAAATAGGCGTATTTCGACACTAGATCTCGAACACATCGCCGTCGCGGACGGCTGTAGTGTTCTCGAAGATGGCGGCGGCCTCGCGGGCAAAGACTGAGAGGTCGCGCTCGCGGGACGTGTAGTGACCGATCAACAGTCTGCCCGCCCCCGCCGCCGCCGCGCAGCGCGCCGCATCCTCGGTAGTACTGTGGAAACGGGCGGCAGCTTTCTCAGCAAAGCTGACGGGATAGGTCGTTTCATGGTAAAGGACATCTACTCCGCGCACATAATCCGGAAGCTCCGGGAAGGGCATGGTATCAGAGCAATAAGCATAGCTGCGCGCCGGGTGCTTCTCCGCCATTCTGGGAGTGATGATTTCGTCGAAACGATAGCCGTAACAATCGATCTTGTGTTTCAGGGGAAAAGCCGAAACCCGGCAATGCTTGGAAGCGTAGACTTCTTCGCAGCCCTGAAAGGAGAGTTTATGGAAGACGATTTCATAGTTTGTCCCCTCTCCCCAGAAAGACTGGTAGAACTTGAGGACCGGACCCAGGTTCTCGGGGCCGAAGATGTGCAGCACTTCAGTACGGTTATACATAGCCATCGTCGACAGAACTCCGAACAGACCGAAGATGTGGTCGCCATGGATATGGGAGATGAAGACAGCCTCCACCTTGAGGAAGGAAAGATGCATCTGGCGCATCCTCTGCTGTGTGCCTTCCCCGCAATCAATCAAAAACAAGCGCCCTTGCACGGTTAGTGCCTGGGCGCTTGGGTTCATTTCAGAGTTGGGCATTGCCGAAGCAGCGCCCAATATCTGGAGCGAGAAGTTCATTACTCGCCCTTTTCGAGCTTAGACTTGAGGGCTGCGAGAGCGTCGATGTCGCCGAGAGTTGTCTTCTCAACGTTTGCATTGACGTTCTTGACTGCCTTCTTGGTCGCTGCTGCCTCGGAAGCAACTGCCTTCTCCTTAGCCTCCTGATAGGTGCGGAGGTGAGAAACAAGAACGCTCTTGGTGCTGCGGCGGAGTTCGATCACCTTGAAGGGGAGGGTCTCGCCGACAACTGCGGTCTTGCCGTCTTCCTTGACGAGGTCGCGGTTGAACGCGAAGCCTTCGGTCTCGGAATCGAGGGTGATAGTTGCGCCCTTGTCGGTAGTGCTGGCGATAGTACCTTCGACTACCTTACCTACGGGGTACTTAGCCTCGATGGCATCCCAAGGATTAGGGGTGAGCTGCTTGTGTCCAAGGCTGAGCTTGTGGCTGGTCTCGTCGCACTCGAGGATCACAACGTCAATCTCGTCACCGGGAGAAACGAGCTCCGAAGGGTGCTTGATCTTGTTCCAGCTGAGATCGCTGATGTGGATGAGTCCTTCCACGCTGTCCTCAAGCTGGGCGAAAACGCCGAAGCTTGTGATGTTGCGGACAACTGCTTTGTGCTGGCTTCCGACAGGATACTTCTCCTTGATGTTGTCCCAAGGGTTGGAAGTAAGCTGCTTCATACCGAGCGACATCTTGCGGGCCTCGCGGTCGAGAGTAAGGATCTGAGCCTCTACCTCGTCGCCAACCTTCAGGAAGTCCTGAGCGGAGTGGAGACGGGTGCTCCAAGACATCTCGGAGACATGGACCAGACCTTCGACACCGGGCTCGATCTCGATGAATGCGCCGTAGTCTGCGATGAGGATAACCTTACCGGTCACTTTGTCGCCAACCTTGAGGTTCGGGTCGAGGTTGTCCCAAGGATGAGGAGTGAGCTGCTTGAGTCCAAGAGCGATCCTCTTCTGCTGATCATTGAAGTCGAGAACGACAACCTTGATCTTCTCGCCGAGGGAGACGACCTTCTCAGGGTGATTGATACGGCCCCAGGAAAGATCGGTGATGTGGATGAGACCGTCTACTCCGCCAAGGTCTACGAACACACCGTAGTTGGTGATGTTCTTGACCTCGCCTTCGAGGACCTGGCCCTTCTCCAGCTTACCGATGAGTTCGGCCCTCTTAGCCTCCTGCTCAGCCTCGAGCAGTGCTTTGTGGGACACGACCACGTTGTGGAATTCCTGGTTGATCTTGACGATCTTGAAGTCTATCGTCTGACCTACATACTGATCGTAATCATGGATAGGCTTGATATCGATGTGGCTGCCGGGGAGGAACGCCTCGATGCCGAATACGTCTACGATCATACCGCCTTTCGTGCGGGTCTTGACATATCCCTTGACGATCTCGTCCTTCTCGAAAGCCTCGCTGACGCGGTCCCAGGACTTGAGAGCGCGGGCTTTCTTGTGTGAAAGCACGAGCTGGCCCTTCTTGTCCTCGGCCGACTCTACGAATACTTCTACCTTGTCACCAACCTTGAGATCAGGGTTGTAGCGGAAATCCGCTGCTGAAATAACACCCTCGCTCTTACCGCCGATGCTGACGATAACTTCGCGCTTGTTGATCTCGGTGACTTCACCTTCGACTACTTCATTCTCAACGACCTTGTTGAGTGTGGCA
>CAJOJC010000064.1:0-2912 GCA_905234775.1 uncultured Bacteroidales bacterium
GGCCGATTTCGTCTTCGAGCTGCCGGACGGGTTGGATACTTCCTGCGCCGAAATCGGCCGCGGCCTGTCCGAGGGCCAGGCTCAGCGCATCGCTATCGCCCGCGCCCTTCTGCGCCCAGGTGGAATATTGATTCTTGATGAAGCTACTTCAGCCCTCGATGCTGAAACCGAAAAACTGGTCCTGGAGCGTATTAAGGAGCGCTTTGGCCAGTCAAAGACCATCATCTGCATCACCCATCGCCCCGCTGCCGTCGCTCTAGCCGACTACGTCTGCCAACTCTGATTCCATAGGTCAGACCGTTTTTTTTGCGGTCGACACTCAGTTCTAATCGGAGATCAGGAAAGCCTGAAGGTCGGGGTGTGTTTCAAGAAACGCCTCGGCGGCTTCGCGACCTATTACCATGAAGTAGGTAGCGAGGGCGTCGGCTTCAGCGGCGGTTGGAGCGATTACGGTAGCACTCAAAAGATGGTGCTCCACGGGGTGTCCCGTACGGGGGTCTATTGTGTGTGAATACTTTTTACCGTCGCGGATATAGTATTTACGGTAATTGCCGGAGGTCACGACTCCGCAGTCGCGCCCTTCAGAGGACCATATCTGTCGGATATCTTTCCCGGGCTGATCGTTTCCGTCGACCGGGTTGTCGATTCCTATCGTCCAGCCCTTACCGGAAGGGTTGAGGCCGCAGCAGCGTATTTCGCCTATATCTACTAGCATGTCAGTCACTCCAAGCCCTTTGAGCATATCGTAGATAAGATCGCAACTGTAGCCCTGGGCTATTGCGTTGAAATTCAGAACCGGAAGGGGGTCTGTATGCCCGGAAAGAAGGTTTTTGGAAGTAATAGCCTCTCCTGAGTTCACTAAGGCATCGACTATGTCGGGCTCTACCATGCGACTTGTCCCGCAAGATTCGAGAGTCTTCGCGATGAGCCCTTCTGACGGCATAATCCCATCCGTGAACCCGAAGCCCCAGATATCGAAAAGAGGTCCGCAAGCAGCATCGAACGCTCCTCCGCTGATTTTCCACATCTCGTAAGAGAGGCGGTAAACTTCTGCGAACATGGGAGTCAGGACTACAGAGTCGCCGCGGTTCAGTTTGCTCAGGAGGGAGTTTTTGTTGTAGCCTGAGAGGGTGAAATCTATCTCGCGAAGAAGCGAATCTGTCTTCTCGCGAACCTTTTCAGGCCTGATTGACGCGCCCTTGTATTTGATCGAGTATGTTCCGCCCTGGGCGTATCCGCTTATCTGATAGTACCGCCTGTCTGAGCAGGAGACGGCGACGAGCAGAGTGAGCACTAAAATCAATAGGGAAGAACGACGCATCTGGCAAAGTATTTGTACAAAATTAGGGGATTTTTCCGCAAAAATCTGCATCTTTGTACGATTTAACGACTTTTCGCTGATGAAACTATACAGGATCCTTCTCATCGTGGCTCTCGGGGCTCTCGCTCTGTCCGCCTGTAAAGAAAAAGAAGAAACCACTACCTCCAAGTCGCTCGTCGGAACCCTTTCCGCCGGGTCGATGGATACTTATTCCAATCCTGGAGATACATACTCTTTCAACGCTTCGGGCTTGTCGCTCGCAGCCGATGAGACCGATCAGTCAATCGAGATCGTTTATTACTTCAAGATAGACGGCGTTACTGATACTACAACTACGGCGACAGTCATTATCCCGGATACCCTCGGAACATATTCCATCACGGTTTCTGCCGCGGCTAAGGGCTATTACACAAGGTCCCTTACAATCAGTACCATAGTTGTCAGCGAACGTTCGTTTACTGATACCGGCAGGGAAGAAGTTGCTCCGGATTTTACCGACACGCGCGACAATAAGCAGTACTATACAGTTGCTGCCGGAGGCCTGACCTGGTTCGCACAGAACCTGTCCTACTTCGAGAAGGACGCAGAAGGTGAATATACCCTCGGCCGTCCTTACTCATCAGCGAAAGCTACTGAGGACCTGTTCGGCGGATATTACACCTGGGCAGACGCCCAGAATGCCTGCCCGGCCGGCTGGCGTATCCCTACCGCCGCAGAATTCGATGCCCTCGGCACCGATGCCGGCGCGATCATGGGTAATGCGAAATTCAACGGAAATATCCTTTGGGAATTCTGGCCCGAGGTGAAAATCACAAACAGCTCCGGTTTCTTCGCCCTTCCATTCGGATACGCAACCATAGTCGACGACGCCTACACCTTCTACGGATTCTTTGACTACTGTTTCTTCTGGGTAGACAATGCCGGCTCGCCTATGTGCCGCTCCATCTACGTCAAGGATCCGGATATCAAAGTCTGGGGCTCTCCCAGCGCCACCGACTTCGCCGCCCAGCTCCGCTGCGTGAAGTAATCCTAGTTTCTTTCCCGAACTTTTTCGTTTCTCCCTTGTTTACAGGGAGTAGCCCAGTATTTTCAGTGGCTTTGCCCCTCCCGGCACTCTTGCGGAAATCGACTGCCATTCTCGATAATCCAACGATCTACCCACGATCGCGCTGCGCCGGGCCTTTCCTTTCTGCGCCTGCGGACGGGAACTCCCTCGCGCGGGACTCGTCTCGCAAGTCTGCGACTTGCTAATCGCGTCGGAACAACCGCAAGCCCTCCGCGCGGTCTCTAAGTCCGTCAGCGTGCATACCTGGTAAGTTTTACGACCAGATGTGAGCGAAAATGGAGTTAAACCATGACAGTTAGGCCAGTTGACGTCCTAATTGTCACGAAAAAGCGGGTAAATCGTGCCAGTTAGGCCAGTTGACGTCCCAACTGTCACACTTGGCGTGCACAAAGCCCTGAAATAACCGTCTCCCGTGAACAAAAACTCCCCCGATTTGTGCACCAATCGCAATAATTCAACGCCTTACCCCGGATCGCGCTGCGCCGGGCCTTTCCTTTCTGCGCCTGCGGACGGGAACTCCCTCGC
>CAJOJC010000064.1:3038-10978 GCA_905234775.1 uncultured Bacteroidales bacterium
GCAGGGGGTATCGGGGGATGCGTCATCCTCCGCATGATAAGGGCCACGCCCGCTCGAGGGAGTCCCCGCTCCTCCGGCGCTAGACCAGTCGAATATATATAATCTCCCGGCAGGCTCGCTTCCCGCGGAGGGTAGGACCCAGTCATCGCACTAAAACTTCACTCGCGGCGTCAGAAACAACGGGGGATGATTTTTTCGAAGGACAGAGAGGTCGCGAGCGGCCTCGCTAGCCGACTTCGAACAAATCATACCAAGCGGACACTCCCGCTCGCGACCCACTAATCGCGCCAGAGAAACCGCACACCATCCGCGCGGTCTCTCCCGCTCGGCGAGAAAACGCCCCAAAAACTCGCCGAATGACACAAAAATCCCCAATCCGGCGAGAAAACACCCCCAAAACTCGCCGGAGCAAAGCACCCCACAAAATAGCCAGGATTTCCGCCAACTAGCCGCCATGCAATATACCCCACATGGGGTTCTATGATGGGATACTCTGGTAGCAAGGGCCTAGATCGGGCCTTGCTGCCAGTCTATGCGCCCCACAAGCCATTCTGAAAGGGCACCCCTGGCAGCTACTTGGCGAAATAACAACTGATGTGAGATAATAACGAAATCTGGCAAAACCCCAGAAAAACGAAATAAAAACAGTTATGTATTACACGATTTACTGTGTACGGATCGAGCCGATTCCGTTCACGGAAGAGCGGATGGTAGCGGCTGCGAGCTTGGTGGCGTCTATATCGCCTGCGCCGTTGATGGTAAGTCTTGCTTTCTCAACGTTGCCGCCAACATTGATGTCTCCAGCGCCGTTCATCGTAACTTCCAGAGCGGAGGCATTGATGTCGAAGATATTCAGATCGCATGCTCCGTTGCTCCTGATGGAGATTTCGTCTGCATCGAGGCCTGCGATATCAAGATCGCCGGCTCCGTTGAGCGTGATAGCGAAATCGCCGGTCGAACGAATGCCGTGTTTGCACTCCATATCTACTGCGCCGTTTACAGTGAGAGCTGAAAGACAGTCGGAAGTCACATAGATCTTCGTGTGTTTGAAAGAACGGATCTTCTTGTCGTCGGTCTTGATGACGAGGCCGTTGCGGCCGTCGTGCTCGACAACGATGTGTTCCATATACTTAGCGTTTGCAACCACGACCACTCTCGGTGCACCGGCCTCATAGACCACTTCGCAAGGGATATTTACGGTTAGTTCGTCGAAAGGGGCCACCTCGTAAGTACGGGTCTGGTCGGCAGAAGAATCGGCGATTACGACCTCTTCGCTGTCAGTTTTGCCAGAGTTGGAACCTGTGATAGTGAAATTGCAAGCAGAGAGGGCGAGCAGGGAAATAACTGTAGTAATCATAATGCTTTTCATATCAATTCTTTGAGGTTGATGCCAAGCAGGTTGGCGCGTTTAACAAATTCGGGTAATTCTTCGGTGATGAACTTCTGCTTTTCGGTCTTGAGGATGGCGTCTTTCGCGTCTTCGCAAACAAAGAAGCCTATTCCCCTCTTCTGGAAGATGACACCGCGGTCTGTAAGTTCATCGTATGAGCGGGCGACAGTATTGGGATTCACACCGATAGTGGCGCCCCACTCACGGACCGAGGGGATGCGTCCTCCCGGCTCCAGCTTTCCGGAGAGAATCTGTTCGCAGATTCCGTCCGCGATCTGAATATAGATCGGTTTATTCTCGTTGAATTCCATAATCGTCTAGTGTTTAACGGTACGCAGGCGTAGATAGCTCAGACCCATCAGGATAGCGACCTCGAGCCAGAGAAGAACCCTTCCGAGATTAATAATCTTGCGGATAGCCACCTCGGGATCATCGTCGAACATGTTGATAATGAAATGTTCGGAACCAACCATATTACCGGCCGCTATAGAAAGGGCTGAGGAGAATATGATCGACAGCGCGAACAGCGCAAGGATGGTCTTTCCGGCCTTACCTTTCTTGAAGATAATCGCTCCGAGGAGGAAGAAGAGGATAGAAGAGATCCAGTTGCCCCAGGCGATACCGGTAAGATTGATCCGCATTCCTTCAGGCAGTTCCACCTCCGAAAGAATCTCGTTGTAAGGAATCTTAATGATAGCTGTACCGAAAGAATTCGGGAAGATGAGGCCCATCAGGGTATCCGAACCGATATAGAGAGCGCACAGGCAGAGCGGAGCTATTACACAAAGGACCAGCATCATCGAAAGCCACTTCTCAAAAGTAGATGCGGGCAGCATAAGGAATGATGAGCCAGCGCGCTTATCTGTTACAGAGCCATAGGCCTTGATCGGGAATAATATAACAGCGACCGCTACGCAAACTAAGCCTGAAGTAATCCTCATAGGCATTATTGCGTCTGACTCGATCATCACCTGGCCGTTGAAAATAAAATGGAACAGTTGGGCGACCACAAATACGATTGCCGGAAGCAGTCCGAGAATCAGCAGAGCCAGACCGAAGTTGTTCCAGGCGTTTTCAAGGTCGTAGCAAAGATACTTGCCAAACCTTTTGGGAGAAAAAACATTATTCATGGCTGAAAATTCCTTTTACGAGTTCTTTGTTGTTGTGGACCGCGTTGAAGAGAGCCTCGACATTGACCTTGCTCTCCTTTCCGGTAGTATTGGGATAAACCTGGATAAAACCGCCGGGAAGCTGCTCTGCATAAAGAGCGCCGGGCTGGAGCTGAGTTCCATAGTCGAAGAACAGTTTGCTGCTGATCTCTTCGATCGAAGCATTGAGAAGCACATCGCACCTGTCGAGAATAACGATAGGATCGATTACGTTCTCGAGATCGCGCACCTGGTGGGTGCTGATAACGATGGTAGAATCTTCGCGGGTGTACTTCATGATAGCCGCGCGGAACTGAGCCTTCGAAGGGATGTCAAGACCGTTAGTAGGCTCGTCCATCAGGAGGTACTTTGTTCCGGCCGCAAGGGCGAAGGCGATGTAGGCCTTTTTGAGCTGACCTGCAGACATGGCGTTCATCTTCTGGCTGCCGTCGGTCTCGAACTCCCTCATTATATTATAATAGGTGTCGAGATTGAAGTTCGGCCAGAACTTTCCGTTTGCGCAGGCCCACCTGTCGGCGGTCGTATTGAGAGGAGCCACCTCGTCCGGGAGGTAGTAAATGTTCTCCAGGAAAGAAGGCAGTCTCTTGTAAGGATCAATCCCGTCTGCAAGGATACTTCCCTCCTGGGCTTTCTTGAGTCCGCAAAGGAGAGTAAGGAGAGTAGTCTTACCTACTCCGTTCTCTCCGAGAAGACCGTAGATCTTCCCCGACTCGAGAGTCATCGAGATGTTGTCCAGTACGTTTTTAGGACCGTAACTGAAAGCCAAATTCTTGATTTCGATCATATCTTTTTGCGTGTATTAGTTTAATAGTACACTGCAAAGGTACAGCAATTTTTTTAATATGCAACACTTAAGGCAAAAAATATTTCAAAAAATTATTCTATCTTTGACTAATTCATAGATAATAACGCTTTGAGAACCAATTTTTTGACTCCCCTTGCTTGCGTTGCCATCGCACTGATGGCCGCCTCCTGTTCGTTCGACATGGATATGCCCGGCGATTCCGGCCGCGACTCCGGAACGAAACAAGTTACCTTCCCCGTTAAAGTAACCAGAGACGGACAAGCAATCCCTGACGCCGCCATTACGAAGGGCGGCGAGGTTGAGGCTACGAATATGATCGCCACCATGGATCAAAGTATCCCGTTCGGCATCATCGGCCTCGATATGGAGACCCGTACTCTACTTATCGACAACGAATCCGTCTACTCCAATGGCGGACAATATAAAGGCTTTTTCAACGCCGGCCTTTGGGACATCCCTACTACGGTCTCTTTCAGCGCTTATTATCCCTATGTTAACAGCATCGTCTACAGCGACGACCTGGAGACTTACAGTATCCCGTTCTCCAGCACTGAAACTGAAGCCGGACCGCTTGTAAGTAAGACCGTCCAGGCTGCCGTAGACCAGCTCAATATGGTACCGCTGGAGTTCCAGCACATAACCAACGACATTGGTTTCAAGATCTGCGACGTTACCGTTATGCCCGAACTGCAGGGCCTTATCCACCTCCGCAAGGTGGTCGCCACTAAAGTCGCTTCGGCCGGTATTTTCGTTAACGACATTGTCGCCGGCGAAGGCTTCTGGCACAGACGCGGTTATTACCGCGACGTAGTCGTCTTCGAAGGAGACGCCCTGGTCGGAGTCGGAATGGAGAACGAAAAGTTCATCGGCGAGTCGGAACTCGTAGAGCGCATGGCTTTCAGCCACCGCTATTATGCCATCCCCGACGAACTCGTTATGGGTAAACAGTGTGTAGAGGTCGAATACGATGTTGACGGCTTCGTCCTGAACGGCTTCGAGTACGGCGCCCTCAAGAATCAGAAAGCCCATTTCATGCTCTACGGCGTTCTGCCGGACAACATCATGGCCTACGGAAAGCAGTATACCTTCCACCTCGGACTGGATACCGGCAAACTCTACCACGAAATCACCTTCGCTCCTGTTGTCAGCGACTGGGAGACAAAGATCTACGAGAACAACGACGAATTCTAGAGCCGGGATGAAAAAGATTCTCCTAGCCATCTTTATGCTGCTCACGTTATGTGCGTGGGCAGCTCCCGTTACAGACAAGAACAATCCGCTCGGAATAGACAATACTTGTTATGTTCTGTATCAGGAAGTGGAGAAGCAACTGGGAAAGGAAGGCTTCAGCGCTACAGCTGATTTGTTCCTTCAGGCCGCTATTACTAAAAAAGATGACAAAGCTCAGGTTATCTATTATGTAGAGCAGCTGAAGAACTTGATAGCCCGCCCCAAGTCGGAAGACAATGACGCGAGCGTCGACGAAGCCCGCGAGCGCCTGAAGCAGGTTGCGAGGGAGAAGAAGCAATCCTACTATTTCTATTATTCGTATCAGCTCTCCCAGGAATATTTTTCCAAGCACGGCGAAGCCTACAGAGCCCTTCAGCTCCTGCAGGAAATGCAGAACCATGCCCTTAACGAGGGCGATGCCTACGGAGTCTGGACCAGCTCGAAGTATCTGGCAGACATCTACATCCGCCACAACGACTACGTAAGCGCCAAGCCCCACCTCCTTCAGGCTATCAAGCTCTACAACACTACTTCGGACGAATCTATCCGTCGCGAGTCCCCTACCCGCCTGTATTGCGACCTGGCAGATACCTACCCAATCGCCTCAGACTCGGTAAGAATAAACATCAATCTTGCGCGCAAAAACGCCAAATTCCACCTCGACTCCCTGCGTTGTTCCTACTACGACCTCCGCATCGCCGCCCTTGACAACGATATGGAGAAATACATGCAGCTTCGCGATATCTGCAAGAACGACCCTCAATTCCCTACTATTACCCGAAATTCGAGGATGTTCTTCTCCCTTATCGATGCATGCCGCGACGGCTCAATCATCGAGCGTGAGGAGGAGATCTATCAGCTCGCTACAGTCCGCGAGATGAAGGTAATCGCCAATCTCTGCGAGAACTGGGGCTACAAAGAGTTCGCATTCAACGTTGAGAAGAAGCTGGTCAACCTGATGGAGGCCCTTATCTCCGACACCAACCTCTCCCGTATCACCGAACTCGACGTGACGATGGGAAAAGCCGCCCTCAATGCGGAACTGGTCTATAAGGAGCAGCAGCTCTCACGAGTCTCCAGACTTGTTTCTCTCCTTCTGGCTATCGTCTTGTTCGTCACTGCCCTGCTCTCGCTCATCCACATCCGCCAGCTCAAGAAAGCGAACCAGCAGGTAGTTCTAGCCAATGCCGCAAAAACCCGCTTCGTCCAGAATATGAGCCACGAAGTCCGTACTCCGCTGAACGCCATCGTTGGTTTTTCGCAGCTTCTCGCCCTGCCGGACGGAAGCCTTACACCGGAAGAAAAAGAAGAATTCTCCGGCCACATAGTCAACAACACGAAGATGCTGACCATGCTCCTCGACGACATCCTCAACGCTTCGTCAATGGACAAGGGCGAGTATAGAATCACCTACGAAGAGGGCGAGAAGGACTTTATGTGTCTGGCCGCCATCTCCAGCGCCGAACACCGCCTGCAGCCGGGAGTTAAGATGTACTACGCTCCGGAAGAGGCCGAACCGCTTACCTTCAGGACCGACCCCAGGCGCGTTCAGCAGATCCTGATCAACCTCCTTACCAACTCCTGCAAACACACTACCCAAGGAGAAATAAAGTTGTCCAGCTCGCTCAGCGAGAACCCTGGCTTCGTTACCTTCTCAGTAACTGATACCGGCCCGGGCGTCCCCGCCGATCAGGCCGAAAAGATATTCGAGCGCTTCACAAAACTCAACGAATTCGTTCAGGGAACCGGTCTCGGTCTCAGCATTTGCCGCGACATAGCGACCAGGATGGGAGCCAAAGTCCTTCTGGACACAAAGCACCCCGGCCCCGGAGCACGCTTCGTTTTTATTGTTCCTATTACCCCTGAAGAAAAATGAAACGCCTAGTTTCCATCGCCTTGATTTTCTGCTCAGCGCTGTTTACAGCGTTTGCGCAGAATAACCCATACAGCATAGACGACACCTGCTACGAATACTTCAAGATGGCAGACAAGCTTGTCTCTGAGACCGACACGGATGCTTTCGAGATAGCCAACAATGCGCTTTTGAAAAGAGCTCAGGAAGTTGGGGACGAGAAAGCCCGTACGATCTTCTATGTTGAAAAGCTCAAGCGTACCATACGTTTTGCACGCATGGAGGAAGACCTCCAGGTGGGAAATGAGAAGGTAGAAAAGCAGCGTCGGGAGACCCAACAGGTTGCGCGGGAGACAGGATACCTTCAATATTTCTACTACGCACAGACTATGACTCAGACCTACTATATGAATACCCGTCAGGAAATCCATGCCATGTCTCTTCTCCGGGAGATGATGGACATCGCAACCCGGGAACAGAACGAGTACGGTCTTTGGCAGAGCAACATCTACATCGCAGTCCTCTACCAGCGTCAGAACGATATAATCAACGCCCGTGAACATGCCCGCACCGCTATCGAGATCTATGACAACTCTTCTGACCCCACCATCCGCAGACAGAGTATCACCCACCAGTGTTGCGATCTTGCAGACTACTACCAGGAGTTCCCCGACTCCGCATTGTTCTTTCTGAAAAAAGCCGAGGAATCTTCCCTGACCCACAGAGACACAGTCCGTTTCCGCTACTATAAAGCGCTGTTCGCCGCCCTTGATAAAGACAAGGATCCCTATGCCAAACACCGTAATTACTGCCTTGAAGACCGGTTCCTGGACAACAATGTCCAAGGTGCCGATAAGGTATTCTCCTGCGTGGACGCTATTTTAGATCATGCCTCTCTGGACACTGTTACCCAGTACGCTATTAAAATCGTATCGCGCCCGAGCATGCTCTTCATCAGGAATCTCGCCCTCGCCTACAACCGCGAAGATGTTGCAGTATGGATGGGCTCACTCATAATTGCAACCCTCTATGGAGACATCAGCGCCCTGAATGACGTCAAGACGGAGGAGATGTCTGCGATAATGCACGACAGCCGCCTGGACCTTCAGATCGAGAGACAGAGAATGCAGCTTCTCGAGCTTTGGATTGCAATCGTCGTGATGACTGTTGCCCTTCTGGCTCTATTGATATACATTGCTACAAAAAAGAACAAGAATAAACAATGACCCCTCTTTACGCTCAGGACCACGACTACTCTAAGTACAATGTACTCGCCGTGGACGATATTCCCCTGAACCTCCTGCTTGTGCAGAAAATGCTCGGACGCTTCAACTTCGAAATGCGTACTGCAGCCAACGGCCAGCAGGCCCTGGATGCGGTGGCTGCAAAAAAGCCGGACCTTATCCTGCTCGACCTCATGATGCCGGGAATCGACGGATTCGAAGTGCTTCGCCGTCTCAAGGAGAACCCCGACACTGCCGACATAAGAGTGGT
>CAJOJC010000065.1:0-2559 GCA_905234775.1 uncultured Bacteroidales bacterium
GACGATAACTTCGCGCTTGTTGATCTCGGTGACTTCACCTTCGACTACTTCATTCTCAACGACCTTGTTGAGTGTGGCATTGTAAGCGTCCTCGACAGCATTTTTATCTTCTGTCGCATAGACACCGCCCTGCTCGAATGCTTCCCAATCGAAATCCTTGGGATCGATCGACGCGTTCAGGCGTGCGGGTTTGACTTCTTCTGCCTTTGCAACCTTCTTTGCCTTGGGAGCTTTCTTCTCCTCTACGGGAGCCTCTTCCACTGCGGGAGCTGCCTCGACCTCGGGGGTCTCTACTACGGGAGCCTCTACTACAGGGGTCTCTTCCTTCTTGACAGCCTTCTTACGGGTTGCGGGTTTCTTTGTTGTTTCTGCCATAATGTGTGGCATTGATAATTAAAGGGTTAAACTTAAAACACAGGCTTTTCCCCATAAAAGCGGAAAAGCGGGCAAATGTAGTAAATAAATCTTACCTTTGCAACGTTATGAAGATAAATGTTAAAGAGATACTTGGTAGATACTCGACCGCGACAGTCGGTCTTTTGTTCATCGCTCTCGGTATCGCCTTCTCGGTGAAATCCAACCTGGGAGTCAGCGCGCTCAACAGCGTTCAGTACGCTTTTGCAGTGAAGTATCCCCGATTCTCTTTCGGCGACTACAATTTCGGACTGTTCTCACTGTTCATCTTCGTTCAGCTTGCTCTCCTTAGAAGAAAGTTCAAACTGATCGACCTCCTGCAGTTGGTCGCCAACTTCATCCTGAGCTACATGGTCGACAACTTCAACTGGATTTTCGACCATTTCAATCTGATACCCGAGTCGATGGCGATGCGTTTCGTGTTCATCCTCCTCTGCTGCATCTTCACCGCCTTCGGCATCTCGATAGAAGTCGCCGCCGGCGCCTGGATGCTGCCGGCTGAGATGACAGTCAACGCCTTCACCAGAACCCTTGGCGGTAAATTCAGGAACAACAAAGTCATCATGGACAGCACACTCGTCGCAATAGCAATTGTGCTTTGTATAGTTTGGTTCCAGAGCTGGCTCGGCCCCGCCGGTCAGCCCATCCTCGGCTGGGGTACGGTGATATCAGCAGTCCTGATCGGCATCATCATGAAACTGACCGACCCGCTGGTAGGAAAAATAGTTGTGCGTTCCAGAAAGCGCAGGGGCCTTCTTACAGATTAAACCCTTCGACAGTTACCTGAGGCTGACCCTTGCAGTCGGCCTTTTTTATTTCCACGAACAGGGTCCGTTTCTCGCCGGGCATGAGGTGGATGTAATTGTCTGACCAGAAAGCCGGCAGAACTCTTTCTCCCTTCGCGTCGCGCACTACGGCGTGTAGCATCAGCGCTGGGACCTGCCCGATATTACCTACTTCGAAGTTCACTCTCCATGCGTCTCCCATATCTCCGATTCCACCGCCGGTAGCCACGGTCGCGAGCGGGAGCTGATTCAGCGCGCGGAAGTTGTATTCTTCCCTGCCCTGGATGTAGAAGTTTGTGCTGACGGTCTTGTCGTTTTCGGCCAGCTCGAGCCTAAGGTAACAGAGTTCATGGCCACCGGGGAACGGCGCTTCCATCACCTCGATAGTGGTATCTTCGGCCGAGGCGATAACCGCCGTCCGGAGGCTGATTTCCTTGCCCCACATATCGAGCCACTGCACCGCCACCTTCATCACCGGATGTTTCCCGGCGCTCAGGTTCACGACCTCAACCGTCTGGGTCGCGGGGTTATACTGGACATGGAGCGGTTCGCAGCCCTTCTTGCAGCCGAAGTAAGACGCTGTCGGATCGAACCAATAGTCGTAGGTGCTCCAGACCATCGACGGCCATGCCGGATGGCTCATCCAGAGGAGCAGCCCCCTGCGCTCACGGCTTCTGCCCTCGAAAATCGCGCGGTATCCGTCGTAATTGACGAACTGGGCCCACCGGCAGAACTGCTCCGCGCTCTCAGGCTGGCCGAATGCCCGCTCGACCGCTTCATTGATTGTCTCACAGCGCTGGGCGGACGCGAGGACGAAGTCATGGAGCCCCCAGACATCGTTCTGCGGCCAGAGATGCTCGGCCGAGAGCATCTTCGTCAGGCTTTCGTAATTGAGGATATTGGGCGTTCCGCGCTCGCTGTGGATGCGGTCCTGGCCCCAGAGGCCAAAGGTTTCAGACGGATATTTGAAATTGTACGGGCCATAGCCGCTGACCGTACCCTCTGCGGAATGGGGGATATAGTGCATGTCCGGGTGGAGCCTGCCGACCGTGGCGCGAAGGGCGGAGTCGAGCGTCGCAGGCGGCATGCCCTCGTTACGGCCGCAGTACAGCCCGATCGAAGGGTGACGGCGGATTCGGCTGACGAAGTCCTCGGCATTCCGGACGAACATCAGCTCGTCGTCGGGATCGGGGCCGTCGGCCGGATTGGCAAGCCAGAAGTCCTGCCAAATCATTATGCCGTAGCGGTCGCATGCTTCGAAGAAGGCTTCCGCGCCCGTCTGGCCTACCCAGTTTCGGATCATGGTGAAGTTCTGCTCGGCATGGTAGCGGACGGCGATGTCATACTCGCGGGCCCCGTA
>CAJOJC010000065.1:2676-10437 GCA_905234775.1 uncultured Bacteroidales bacterium
CTGACCTTCTTGCCGTCGCGGGCAACCAGCGAGACATCGTACAGGTACTGCGCGCCGTAGCCGTTGGGCCACCACAGGTCGGGGTCATGGACATCCACGGTCGAGGTCATTTCCCGCGACTCGCCGGGGGCCAGGTTCTCCTTGACCGTGAACGAGTAGCCGCCGAACTTGCCGGTCAGGACGGCCGTTTTCTGCTTGCGCGAGCTATTGGTCACTGTCGCGCCCACGGTCACCTTCGCCCATGTCGTGTCCGGCAGGTTAAGTTCCGAACGGAAGATGGGGTCGCCAACGGTCAGGGCGCCGGTGCTGGTGATATAAACGTCGCCCCAGATGCCGATGTCGCGCCCGGGAACGGTCGGGATCCAGTCCCATCCGATCGTGGGGTGGAAGGTGGGATTGTCGGCGCCGAGGATGCCGCCGTTGCCTATGTGGTGCTGCAGGTCCACGGGGTGAACCTCGCCCGGATTGGCGTTGGGGATTATCCTCACGGCCAGGTAGTTGTTCCGGCGGAGGAGGTCGGTAATATCGAACTTGCCGCGGGCGAACGCGCCCTCGATGAGGCCGAGTTTCTTTCCGTTCAGCCAGACTTCAGCTTTCCAATTTATTCCGTCGAAATTGAGCCAGACCTTATCGCCCACGAATCCCGCTGGCACGCTGAATGAATCCCTGTACCAGAACTCGTCGTTGAAATACGAGTCCGGAATCAGGTTTATGTTTTCATCGTAGGTAGGTTCGGGGACCTCGCCGGCATTTACGAAACTGGTAAGGACGGTCCCGGGCACCGTTGCACGCATCCACTCAGTGTCGTCGAAGCGGCGCGAACTTATCTGCTCACCGGTCGCCACCACTTCGGTGGCTTTCTGCAGTGTCCATGCGTCGCCTTTCAGGTCCATTCTTGCTCCTCGGTCGGGAGACAGTGTAATGAGTACGAGAGCTGTAATCAGTGAGAGCATCTTTTATACGTATTTTCCGAGCGTGCGCCAATGATGGTATCCCCAGAAGGCCGCGGCTACATATACCGCGGAGAGTCCGGCCATCCAGTACAGGCCCTGTGTAAGACAAAGAATTATTGTAAGGCTGTCTGCAACTATCCAGATAACCCAGTTTTCAAGATAAGAATTGGCGAGCCACCAGCATCCGACCACTCCCAGGATTCCGACGATTCCGTCCATCACAGGAGCGGGGTCTCCGAGAAACCTCAGGACTTGGATGAGGGCTGTTCCTGCTATCAGTGTGATAAGGATACTGATTATGCAGACCCGCTTTGAAGGTTTATTCAGATGGAGTTCTCCTTCGCTAACCTTTTTCGAATCGCGAAGCCAGGCGTGGATGCCCCAGAATGCCATCAGAATATAGTAGACATTCAGTCCGAAATTCGCCCAGAGATGACCCGCGAAATAGGTAATCGCCGCAGCCGTACAGCTGAGGATATCTACTGGCCACATCCAGTTGCTCTGCCGAATCTGAAGCCAGACGTAGAGCAGACCGGAAACGAGTGTGAAGATTTCCAGGAACTGAAGAAACATACTGCAAATTTAACCGAAATAAGTTATCTTTACATCTTAGTTATGGCCCGAATCGAAAATTACCCTTCACGAGTCCTCCAGGATGCGGTGGAAGCGATAAGTTCGCTCCCCGGAGTGGGTTCGCGCAGCGCCCTCAGGCTAGCCCTGAACCTGCTTAACCGCCCAGCCGAGGAGATCAGCCAGTTCGCCGGCGCAATAGGCCGGCTCGCTACAGACGTCCACTACTGCCGCAGGTGCATGATGATCTGCGACGGCGATCTCTGCCCTATCTGCTCAGATTCCCGCCGTGACCAGTCCGTAGTATGTGTTGTCGCTTCCGTGCGCGATGTTCTTAGTATCGAGGCTACCGGCCAGTATTCCGGAGTATATCATGTCTTAGGAGGCATCATCTCCCCCATCGACGGTATCGGGCCTTCTGATTTGAAGATTGCAGAACTCCGCGACCGCGTTTCCGCCGGCGGAATCTCAGAAGTTATTCTAGCGCTCAGCGGAGACGTCGAAGGAGAAACAACTTCCTTCTACCTTTACCGCCAACTCGCACCGCTGGGTGTGAAGATAACTACCCTTGCCCGCGGCCTCGGCTTCGGCGACGATCTCGAGTACGCAGACGCCCTCACCCTCGGCCGCTCGATTACATCCCGCCAGCCATTTAAGCCATAGGCTTTTTTATGTAAAAAAATCCTGGTATTTCGCTTCGCAGGTATTGTCTTTTTAGAAAAAATACCTACTTTTGCCGCGCCGGACTTCTCCGTGTAGTCCGACTAACCCGTAAGTATTAACCCCTTCCGACAAAATGCCGGGAACAAGCAGGAAGGCAAATGATCAGAATTTTCTACAGACAAGGTAAGGATATACTCCTTACGCAGTCCCAAACGGAGTTTGCGACTATCAGCAAAGAAAACGTCCTCTGGATAGATCTTCAAGACCCTAGCGGTGAAGAAAAAAGAGCGGCGGAAGATTTCCTTGGTACAAAGATCCAGAACCGCGGTCAGGCGGAAGAGATCGAGACTTCGTCCCGTTTCTACGAGGCGGAGGGCTACATCTTTGCCAACACTAACTTCCTTTCCCCTACCGGAGATGAGATGTCGATGGATCCTGTATCCTTCATCCTTACCAAACATACTCTCACGACCCTTCGTGAGATTCCTATCCGCAGTTTTGATCTGCTTCGGAATAAGATCCAGGCCCGCCCTGATCTCTACTCCGACGGATTCAACATATTCGTCGAAATCATCGACAAGAGGGTCGACCTCGACGCAGATATCGTCGAGCTCGTATCTCAGGACACCAGCCAGTTCAGCAAGAGAATCAACCAGCAGGAAGACATCAACGAAGAGTTCCTCCTGGACATCAACCAGCTGCAGGAAAACGCCATGCTTATCCGCGAGAATGTAGTCGATAAGCAGAGGATACTCGGAAACGTCCTGAAGAGCGATCTTTTCCCTGATTCCCTCGACAAGAAGTTCAGCATCATCCTCCAGGATATCGCTTCGCTCATCAACCACATCAACTTCTCCTTCGAGCGTCTCGAATACCTCCAGGATACTGTAGTAGGTATGATCAACCTCGAACAGAACCGCATCATGAAGACCTTCACCCTGATTTCCCTCCTCCTGATGCCTGCGACCCTCATCGCAAGCTTCTACGGAATGAACGTGAAGCTCCCCTTCGACGGTTTCCGCTGGATGTGGCTCGTGATCCTTGTCGTGATGGGCATCCTCGTCACCGCCCTCGTCTGGATCTTCCGCAAGAAGAAATTCATGTAATCAAGCGGGGAAACCGCACTAAAGCAAGTTGCTTTGCCCTGGCGGGGGCAAAGCAACTATAATCTAATATGGTCTATCGGGACTGACCCGAACGGACTATTCAGCAGGAGTCTCTGTAGGGGTCTCGACAGGGGCCTCAGAAGGAGTCTCGGCGGGAGCTTCAGAAGGGCACTCGGGGCAGGTCTCCTCGGTGCACTCTTCGGGCTTAGCCTCAGGGCACTCGCCACACTCCGCGGGCTTCTCCTGCTTGCAGCACTCTGCAGGCTTTTCCTCGCAGCACTTGTCGCACTTTTCGGTGCACTGGCCGCAGCATTCCTCGCAGGTGCAGACATCGCAGCAGCATCCCTCGGGAACAGCCACGAGATCCGGGTCGAGAACGATTCTCATAGACTCGTTCATCACTACATTCTCTGAGTAGAGTTTGTAGCCCTTCTTGAAGATCTCGACTTTGTGTGTTCCCCACTTCATCTTAGGGAGGTAAACAGGAGTCTGACCTACCTTCTCGCCATCGACGAAGACGCAGGCCTTCGCAGGGTGCGACTTAATCACGAGATTTCCGTAGATAGGCTGAGGATCGGGAATTACGAACTCGAGTCCTTCGACTGACAGTTCAACCTCTTCGGTAATCATTTCGGAAGTGTAGCCCTGCTCGCGAGCCTCGAAGTTGTAGGCTCCGGCAAGGAGTTTTCCTGTCCATGTTCCGGTTCCCTTCCACTCGCCGTTGGCCCAGATTTCGGCTTCGGGAGCGGTCTTGAGGGTGACGACGGAGAAGTTCGGCTTCAGGCAAGGGCAGACGACGAGGGTGTCGTTGTCTGAGACCTCGACCGTACCGATAGCATTGCTGTACTGCTCCTTTGCAACGAGGAGCTTATGAGGTCCGCTGGTAAGTTTACCATAGACGAGAGGGGCGTTGCCTACGAATTCGTCGTCGACATAAACAGCTGCACCGGTAATGTCTTCATCCTTGTCGCAGATCTCAATCCAACCATTGGCTTCGCGAAGGTTGATTGCGATCTCGACCTTGGCGGAATCGATGATGGTGAACTCGCCTTGCTCGGGATAGTAACCCTTTGCGGAGACCTTGTACTTGTAGTCACCCACGTTGAGGAGCTCCTGAGCTTCGCCGCCACGTACCTTGATAACCTCGGTTCCAAGCTCGATGATAGCCTGCTCGGGGTTGACGATGAAGAGGACGAACTGCTGATCCGGAACGACTACCGGGGGTACCTCGGGGATAGTGTCGTTCTGAGTGACGATCTCGACATCCATTACATAGGTCTTTCCTGCCTTGAGTGGAGTCGCGAACCTGTACTCGACAGATGAGTTGATAGTAGAGTCGGCGATAACGACACTCTCTTCCTTAGCGCTAACGTAAATGAGGTTGGGCTGTGCCAAAACTGCAGTTGCGCCATCTGACTGGTAGGAGGCCAGTGTGCCGTCGTTAACCTTGATAACCGCGCATTTCTTGCCGCTCGCATCCCTCTTTGCAGTAGCTTTGCGACAGGCGGTACGGTCCTTGGGGTCGAGACGGAAGTCCTTGACTTCGAGTTTCTTGACCTCAACTACTTCTGCATATGCGCTCGAAGCCCCAAGAAGGGCTGCAAGCACCATCGCGAACATGACAAACTTTTTCATATCGAAAATATTAATTGATTACTCAGCTTCGGGAACTGCTTCCGCTTCTGCAGGGGTCTCGGCGGGTGCTTCGGCCGGGGCCTCGACCTGCTCAACCTTAGGCTTGCGCTCGATACCCATCCACTTCAGATTGTTGGTGAAGTAAAGAGCAGCGAAGGTGCCGCAGAGCAAAAGAAGGATAATGATGATAGTAGGCCAAGGACTCTTCTTGGGAGCATAAGGATCTCCCTCGGTTGCGACCTTAGGATACTTGGCAAGAGAGGTAAGGGTAGCACCGAATACGATGTTGACGATGATCTTGCTGTTGATAGCCCAGCCGTTTGCGTTCAGTACGGGGCCGAGGTTGCGCTTGCGGAGCTTCAGCCATGCGATGAACATCGAAGGACCGGAGATAATGAGGACGAGCACCAGCAGCGCGATAAGCGGTGTGTACCAGTGGGCGAAGAGGGCCGCAAGAGCCGAGAGCACGAAGCCCAGGGCGAGGCCGATAGCCGCGAAGATACCGGCAAACTTGGCGATGTCGAACTTGTTCTCGACCGGAGCGGCCTTTGCTGCCTCCTTATCTGCAGGGAGCGAAGCGTTGTTAGCTTTCGCGGTCAGATCGCCGGTGACCTTGGCGTCTTTTTCCGCCGCGCTCTTATTGATGCGGTCGGAGATGGTGCGGGCGAGCTTCTTGTACGGCGACCAGAAGGCCTGACGTACGCTCACGGGGTTGTCGATTATCTTAGTTACGACTGCATCGTAGTCCAGACCGTCCCTGTCGTAGAACACGGCGTTCTGGCCAACGCGCAGAGAATCTACATCGCCGTCTGTAAGGACCGCTGCGATAAGGGCGGTCTTTCCGGTAGACTTCGACACGCAGTTGCAATAAAGGATATACATTCCGCTCTGCGAGGCCATGTCTGCCTGCTTGCCCATGTCTGCGACATTGACGCACAGATCCAGACATCTCTGGTCGATATAGAGTTTACCTGCCTGGAACACGGCAAGTTCGTCGCGGTTGTAGAACGCACCGAGGATGACGTAGTTGTTGAGGAACTCGTAGAAGTAGCGGTAGAGGCGCATCAGCTTGTCTACCTCGTCGATTGCATTCGCCTCGTCTGTGAGGGCGAGATCCTGCTCGATCAGGGCGAGGACGGCCTCTTTCTTGTCGGCCTTGAGGAGTTCCTTAGCCTTCTCGAGTCCGAGCGACTCAACCGCGGCGCCTGCCTTCGAAGCGGCCCAGGCCTTATATGCGTCGAACTTCGCGAGGATAGCGATCCACTGATCCTCGGTCATTCCTTTCTTTCCCTTGAGTTCCTTGTCGAGCACGAGGGCCTTGAGATTCGCGAAAGCGGCCTTCCATGCCGGGTTGATTCCGTCGAAAGCGAGAACACCCTCGGCATTCGGGCGTGCGAGCGGGTACTCGGCGATCTGCTCCATCTCCGCGGTCATGTCGCCGGCGCTGATGGACTGGATCTTTGCGACATCTACGTCGACCGCACCTGCGGCGTCTGCGTTGAAGGCGATGAGTTTACAACGGAGGAAGTAGTCTGCAACCTTGGCTTTCACGGCCTCCACGGCTGCGAGAGCGGCCTCGGTGTCGTCGCCGAACGGGAGGATGTCCGCCGTCTTCGCCTCAGCCCAGGCCACGTAGGCGGTGAGGGCGTCGTAGAAGGCGGTGATGAGGTCGGCGTCGACTCCCGCCGCTCCGCTGCGGTCGGTCTTCGAACCAACCAGCGCCACGGCCTGGGTGATTGCCTCTTTCACGGCTTCGTCTTCCGTACTTTCGGGGGTGACGATTCCGTCTCCGTTGAATTTTGTTCCGGCGAAGATAGCTACGCTGTCTGCAGCGTCTGCGAGAGTGATCTCTTCTGCCTCAGCCTTTCCGAGGTTCGCGAGAATCTGCTTCGCGGAATTGTAAAGACGTGCGCCGGCCTCGACTCCCTGGTTGAGTTCGGCCAGAGGAAGGGTATCAGAGCTCTTCAGGATAAGGTCCTTGTCTTTCAAGACCGAAGTGATCCACTCTGCAGCGGCAACCACTTCGTACACCCTGATCTTGCCGTCTTTGTCGGTGTCGAGGAGAGTGAGAGTTTTTTTGTCGAAATAAAGGCCGTCGACGGGACAGCTGAGGACGGTCCAGAGTTTCTGGTCAAGTTCACCGAGATGCGCGATATCTTCTCCGGAAGAAATCTTCACTCGGGTAACACCGCCGAGAGAGCAAAAGCTCCAGGGATACTTGTTGTCCATTGATTAAGGGTTTTATATTAGTTTTATCTGTTATCAGGCATTATTCTTTCAAAGATAGAAATTAAATTTCATATATTTGCTTGAAAGAAAAGACCAAAATGGAAACAAATATTTGGGGCAAGATAGCAACCTTCGTCAATGTCAGAAATGAAACCGACATTGAAGGCGCAAACATAAGTATCAGAAAGAACATACACTTCCGCGGAACTACCGTTTTCGTTCTCGCCTGCGCGATCATCATAGCCAGCGTTGGCCTCAACCTCAACTCGATCCCGGTCATCATCGGCGCGATGCTTATATCCCCCGTGATGGGCCCCATCATCGGTTTCGGCCTCGGGCTGGCTACCAACGACACTACTCTGATCAAGGACGCGCTCAAGAACTTCCTCATCATGGTAGGAATCAGCATCCTCGCCTCCGCGATATTCTTCCTGCTGTCTCCTCTTTCGCCCAGCCAGAAAACCGAACTTCTCGCCCGAACAAACCCCACGATCTACGATGTCCTGATCGCCCTGTTCGGCGGAGCCGCCGGCATGTTCGCCATCTCCCGCAAGGAAGGGGGCACCGTAATCCCGGGAGTCGCCATCGCTACGGCGCTGATGCCG
>CAJOJC010000066.1 GCA_905234775.1 uncultured Bacteroidales bacterium
AATATGGGTAACCTTGTTCTTTCCGAAGATCGGTTTTTCTGGATAGATCTCGACCGTTTCGGCTATGGAAATCCTATGCTCGATATCGGCCATCTGTTCCAAATATGCAACACATATGCGTCGATGAGGCAGGTTCAGGGAATTTTCCATATGGACAAGGAACAGTTGAACCGCTTCTGGGATGCTTTCGCAAAGGCCTATACAGGGCAGGAAGACCACTCCGAATTTGACCGCCTGGCCGGTAAGTTCGCAGCTATGGATATGGTCCTGTGTTACGAGTTCCACAAAGACAACCTTGCCGAACAGATCTTCTTTGGGGTGATTATCAGGAAGCTCATAAAGAAGTACTATGTCTAAGACCTCGGTCCTCGCCCAGCAGTTTCTTCCGGTAAAAGGGATAGTCAATGCCCGCGACCTCGGAGGCTACAAGGCCGCAGGCGGGCGCAGGGTAAAGGACGGACGTCTGATCCGCTCGGCTCATCTGGCCGAGGCGACGGGCTCCGACCTCCGCTATCTCGCGGGCTTGCCGGTAACAACGGTTATAGACTTCCGCAAGGAAGAGGAAAAGGTTGGAAAGGTCAATAAAACTGTAGAAGGCTCGCAGTATATCTGTCTTCCGATAGATGCCAGCGGCAATGCGGCCGCGAGTGCTACCGAGGAAGAGAAGAAGAAGTTCACGGGCAGAAAGAAGTTCGACGTCAAGAAAATAATCGTGATGGCCGCCTTCAACGACAAGGCGAAGGCAGTCGCCCGCAATATGTACCCGGTACTCCTTTTCAGCCCAGAGTGTCAAAGTCAGTTTGCGGAATTCTTCCGCCTTGTCCTTCGAGCCGAGAACGGAGCAGTCTTATATCACTGCACCCAGGGTAAGGACCGTACGGGAATAGCATCGGCCCTGCTTCTGGCCGCTCTGGGCGCCGACAGGGAGACAATAATCTCCGATTTCGACGCTACCAACCACGTCTATGGAGCCGATGTGAAGAAATACTCCCGCCGTGTCCGTTTCTGGGGCGGGAAAGAGGACGAGGTCGGGGTAGTCAAAGCATTCCTGGGAGCCAACACCGAAAACTTCATCCTGGCTCTGGACGAAGTAGACAGGCAGTATGGCTCGATCGACGCCTACCTTCGCGGCCCTATCGGGCTCACGGACGAAGACATCAAGTTGCTGAGGGAAAGATATCTGGAATAATTAGCGCAGACCCTTCAGACGATTCTGCAGCGATCCGTCGATCGCCATCTTCATCATCTTCTGAGAACCCTCGAACTGCTTGATCAGGCGGTTTACGTCTGCAAGGCTGGTTCCCGAGCCGGCGGCTATGCGGCGGCGGCGCGATCCGTTGAGGACCTCGGGGTGTTCGCGCTCGTAGGGGGTCATGCTCTTGATGATGGCTTCGGTGCTCTTGAAGGCTTTGTCGTTGTCTATGTCGACATCTTTCATGGCATTTCCTACACCGGGGATCATCCCTGCGAGATCCTTGATGTCGCCCATCTTCCTGACCTGCTGGATCTGGTCGTAGTAGTCGTTGAAATTGAATTTACCTTTCGCGACTTTTTTCTTCAGTTCGCGGGCCTGCTTTTCGTCGTACTGCTCCTGAGCCCTTTCGACCAGGGAGACGACATCGCCCATGCCAAGGATGCGGTCTGCAATACGTGAAGGGTGGAAGACGTCGATGGCCTCCATCTTTTCGCCCGTACCGACGAACTTCACCGGCTTACCGCTGACGGCCCTAACGGAGAGGGCAGCACCGCCGCGGGTATCGCCGTCGAGTTTGGTGAGGACAACTCCGTCGTAGTCGATGGCTTCGTTGAAGGCGGTAGCGCTGAGAACTGCGTCCTGGCCGGTCATGGCGTCGACCACGAATAGGGTCTCCGAAGGCTGGCAGGCCTTGTGCATGGCCCTGATTTCGTCCATGAGTTCCTGGTCCACGGCGAGGCGGCCGGCGGTATCGACGATCACTACGTCGTAGCCGCTCTTGCGGCCCTCGGCTATCGCGGCCTGGGCTACCTTCACGGGATCGGATTCGCCGTCGATAGAGAAAACGGGCAGTCCGATGCCTTCTGCGAGGGTCTTGAGCTGTTCGATAGCGGCGGGGCGGAAAGTGTCGCATGCAGCGAGGAGGACCTTCTTCCCCTTTTTCTTCAGGTAGAGGCCGAGCTTGGCGCTGAAGGTAGTCTTACCGGAACCGTTGAGACCCGCCATCAGGATTACGGCGGGGGAGCCCTTCAGATTGATGTCCGATTCGGAACTGCCCATGAACTCCACGAGTTCGTCGTGGACTATCTTCACCATCATCTGCTGAGGCTTGACCGCGGTAAGGACATTCTGGCCGATGGCCTTCTTCTTAACGTTGTCGCAGAACTCCTTTGCTACCTTATAGCTTACATCGGCATCTAGGAGGGCCCTGCGGACTTCCTTCAGGGTCTCGGAAATGTTGATTTCGGTGATTTTGCCTTCACCTTTGAGTATCTTGAACGAGCGCTCAAGCCTTTCGCTGAGATTTTCGAACATAATCGACGTTTTCTTTTTGAATGAGCCGCAAATTTACACAAAATCTGATTAAATTTGAGGTTGAAAATGAAAAGGCGCCTGTATACAGTTTTTTTGTTGACTTTCTTGTCAACTCTGACTCTGTGTGCTCAGGGCAAGTTCTTTACAGGCTCGGGCCTAAACTATGTATTCGACAATCACGAATTTGCCCGCTCGCATAACGCCTATATCCCGTCTGAAACAATTCACTTCGTCCGAGTGACCAACCTATTCGGCTGGACTTTCGTCCAGAGCGATAACCTGACCTACAATCTGGTCTTCGGGGCGGACCTGGTAAAGCAGATGGGAACCAAGATCAGCGCCCTGAGGGATATAGTCGATGATATTCCTATCTTTTTCGAATCGAATTTCAACGACGGGACTAAAACCTTCACTGCCGTTGTGGGCTCTTACCCCAGAAAACTGGTGAAAGGCGTCTACAGCGAACTGCTGATGAGCGAAGAGACGCTCGAGACCGATTTCAACTTGGACGGAGCATATCTTGGTTACTCGAAAGGCGGTTTTACTACCGAGCTTGCCCTTGACTGGATGGGTAAGTACGGAAATACCCGTAAGGAGCGTTTCCAGATCCTCAGTTACGGCAGTTGGAATATAGTCTCCGCCTTCTCGCTCGGCTGGGCCGGCAGTTTCTATCACTACGCCGGCAGCGTCGAGGCCCCCGGGGTGGTGGACAATCATCATCTCCAGGCCTTCATCAAGTACGATTTCGCAGCGGAAAGCGAATACTCCGAGCTCAGCCTTAAGCTCAGCGCCCTGGGCAGTTATCAGAGGGAGCGCCTTCTGGATGACCTCAGACTGCCTTTCGGCGGGGAACTCGAAGCAAAGGCCCAGTGGAGAAGTCTCGGTTTTCGCAACGTAACTTCCTATACGGAGAATATGCTTCCGTTCTACGACTGGACAGACTCCGCCGGACACCTTTACGGAGATATGCTCTACCGCGGTTCGAAGTTCTACAAAGGCTTCTACGACCTTACCGAACTCTACTGGGCTCCCCGCATTACCCGCAAACTCGACATAAAGCTCAGCCTCCGCTACCACTGGGGAAGCGAAGGATTGCTGGGCTCCGAACAAAGATTCTCCCTTCTATTTGACATATTATGAGAAAAACCTACAACTTGCTTCTAGTCATAGCATTCATTTCCGCCTTATCGTGTAGCCCGAAACAGGGGACTCTTCACGTCATTACTACCAACGATGTCCACGGCGCCTGGTTCGACAGTACCTATTTCGGAGGCAGACAGGTCCCCAGCCTTATGGCAGTCAATTACTATGTAGACAGTATCCGTAAAGCAGACGGCCCCGGAAATGTCCTTTTGCTGGATGCAGGAGATTGTCTTCAGGGAGACAATGCGACCTATTATTTCAACTACATCGATACTCTTACCGAACACCTTTTCGTCCGGATCGCCGACTATATGAAGTATGATGCGATTGTAGTAGGAAATCACGACGTCGAGACCGGACACTCGGTCTATGACCGCGTTACAAGGGAGCTGGATGCCCGCGGTATCCCGTTCCTCGCCGGAAACGCCATCAAGCCCGACGGGACATCTTACTGGCCCGAGTACAAGGTGTTCAAAAAAGCCGGGCTGAAAGTTCTGGTGCTTGGCTACACAAACGCGAATATGGCCGAATGGCTCGACCCTTCAATATGGTCCGGAATGGAATTCGTCTCGCTGGTGCCTTTTGTCCAGCAGAGGGTTGACCTCATTAAAGCGAAGGTGAAGCCGGATGTAACTATAGTCGCTCTCCACAGCGCAGTAGGGGAAGGAGACGGTCAGGCCCTTGAGGCCCAGGCCCTGGATCTTTTCAATACCCTTAGCGGAGTGGACCTTGTAATCTCGTCCCACGACCACCGCCCGTGGATGGAATCATCCGATTCGATAGCCCTTGTCAATACCGGCTCTAAAGCCTACAATTTCAGCCACACCGTTATTTCAATAGACAAGCAGGGCAACAAGACTATCAAACCTTCAATCGTAAGAGTAGACAAGACTAAGGCGGATCCGAAGATGAGGGAGGTTTTCGCCCACGACTTCGCCGAAGTAAAGCAGTTCACCTCGATGGAAGTAGGCACCATCACCACGCCTATGGTTACCCGCGAGGCTTTTGCCGGTCGCTGCTTCTACACAGATTTCGTCCACTACGTGTGCAGAACTTTTTCGGGCGCGGATATTTCGTTCGCAGCCCCTCTGACCTTCAACAAGACGGTCCCTGCGGGTCCTGTAATCTTCAACGATTTGTTTACAATCTACCCCTTCGAGAATGCTCTGTATGTATTGCGCCTTACCGGCCGCGAGATCAAGGGCTATCTTGAGTGTTCTTACAACAAGTGGATTCAAACCCTGAAGCCGGGCGGAAACGTCCTCAATATAGTACCGCGCTCTGATCCCAGAAACGACCAGAAAGGATGGTCGTTCGTTGAGAGAAGCTACAACTTCGACAGCGCTTCGGGAATCAACTACACGGTAGATGTCACCAAACCCTACGGCGCGCGAGTGAAGATAAGCTCGATGGCCGACGGCAGCGCGTTCGATCCTGAGCGCGTGTATACCGTCGCGATGACCTCGTACCGCGCTGCCGGCGGCGGCGACCTTCTCTTCAAAGGCGCCGGCCTTACCCGCGAACAGCTTTCCGGCCGCGTAGAGGCCCGCTATCCCGAAATCCGCGACCTCATCTTCAAGTATTTCCAGATTCACGGCGAGGCCGATCCGGAAACGATAGCCAACCCGCCGGCAGTGACGGACGGCGACCGCATCCTTCTCGGCGACTGGAAGTTCGTCCCGGAAGATGAAGCAAAAAAGGCCATATCCAGGGATATGACCTTGATGTTCGGGAAGTAGCAGTCAATAGAAAAGACTACCAATCTGTGTTATTAGTTGTGTTGGTCGCGGTAAGAACCATGCCTATTTCATTGCCATCCTTATCAAGGCCAGTGATAGGAATAGTTACATGGAAGGTGAAAGGAGATTCCAGCAGATAGGAGTACTGCTTCTTTATTTGAATGGTTTGCGCCCCAATAGGGGGCTCTCCCAGACCAATTATTGGTAGAACTCCTTCAGAATAGTATTCATTACAATCGTACGCAACAACGTTGGGAGCTTTATGAGAAGCCTGAGCATCCAGTAGATGCTGATCAGGAATGACATCCATTTCCGGATATTTGATTCGTCCCAGAGAATAGCATTCAAAAAGGTCAGACAAATCTTCACCAGCTTCTCGTCCGTCTATATCGGTGTCTGAATAGATTTGGATAGGACCGGATACTCCGGCGAAGATATAAAGAACACTATTGTCTCCGTCATACGAATAGTGATGAATATTGTAATGCATGAATTCATCTTTTAAATGATCAATCATATCTTCCTTTATAGAATGCTTTTTCAGAAAATCCGAACTACTCCCTTTTGGCGAAAGCATTAATGTGACACCATTATAAGCGGCAAACACCGTGAGCTCAGGTTTGAAAGCATCTATTGATAAAATTCGATATGTCGTTTCCATTACGGTAGTTTCATCCCCCTCATTATTACGGCAGGAGAAGAAACAAATAATCGCCAGAAGAACGCAGAATGATAATCTTTTCATGGTGATTATTCTTTAATAGTAAAATTATATATCATTTTTCGATTATAAATGTAGGGCGACCAAGATCCATATTGCCATATTCCGGATAGCGTACACCATGTATTATTATATGAGGTTGGTCCCTGTCCCCAATTCATGCCGTAGTAATAAATATGAGGAGTACTATATGTGATTTCATCATCTGGGGGCAGTAATATTGGATTATTAGTGGGGTCATCATCTAGGTCTACCCACCTCCATGTTATCCTGGTCCTGGTCCTGGTCCGTTTGTATCTGTCAACAAGAAATGCGTGGCCTTTTTTCTCAACTCCCCGAACATCTCTCTTTCCAGCGCATACTATCGGGTAACCACTTTGCAAACTCGATACGATAACACTGGAATTATACTCGTCCAGGCAAGTACTGTTCCAACCATAGGGAGAAAAGACATCGTCGACTAAATCTTCCGTGTCAGCTTCGGATCCGTCCCAGCCATAATCCATATGAAGTCTCTTTCCAACATCGCCTACAAGTAATGCCGCACAAGTGTCAGTGGTGCTTAATAAAGACATGGTCGCCCATGTGCTGGTGGAATGATCCCAGAATAACTGAATAACCGAGTTGTCATATACATGTCCTATGCATATCCCGGCACGTGGACTTGTGGTCGGGACCCCGTCCTTAGAGTGAAGGAAGTAGAGCATTTGAGCGCCGGCAATAGCTACACATCCGGCAGGACATTTTACAATAGAATCATTGTCATTAATATCATCAGGACAGAAGAAATTGTAAATATTGTGTTGATGCCACCTTGTCCAAGTTAAATGAGGTATAGAATCATATACTTCCTCCTCACTTTCTGCAACAACCATTTCCCAAAAACCATTTGGAATTCTTTCTCGGTCATCTTGATGACTTCCAAATGAATTATTGCGATGCTTGTTAATAAGTGTATTATCAGAATTGACTATTTTCCAGAAGTCTAACGAGTTTTGAATATTTTTCTCCTCTTCTTGTGTCCCAGGAGGCAAAAGACCGTTAAGGGATAACCAGATATCACTAGATAACAAAGAAATGTGCCCTCCAAAACCAGTTGGATCATTCATCTCGTCGAAAAGACCTTCATGGTTGTACGCCAATGGTATAGGACTTCTTTTATCTGTAGCAATAATCTCAAAGCCTTTGGAATACTGAAGAACGTACAAACATGGAATACTGTCCCAATAAATAGGTTTGATGCTTGATAAGACCACTTCCTCTCCTCTTGATTTACCTTCAAGAATCCTGAAGTTGACGTAGTTTATAAGATCGCTTTCGGTAACCAGATAATCATTCTGAAGACCTACTTGGAAAGATGTCTTGGTAAGTGTGGACCTCTTATTTAAGCTTGATATCGGTTGTTTAGTTGAACAAGCATATAACAACAATATAATTAGGAGAGGCAAGAAGAATGATAATCTTTTCATGGCACAATTAATAAGGATTACTTTTTCAAAATTAATAAATATTTATAGATAACTACTAGTGATGCGTTAATTTAACGCGTTGTTTATATAACTTATTAATATTTAATGTTTTACTAACGTTTTGGCTTATTCACGATTTGAATCGCTTTCCG
>CAJOJC010000067.1 GCA_905234775.1 uncultured Bacteroidales bacterium
TTCTGCCACACGGCCTCCTGGCCGGTGATTGCCAACGGCCGGTTGACCCCGTTCAGGGCCATCCAGTCTATCAACCTCTCCCAATCCTTCCACTGCCACCAGACGAGCGAGTAGCCGAAGGTGCAATAATTGAGGAAGAAACGCTCGGGGACTCGGGCCTCGACCCTGACCGGCTCCTGAGGGAGCGGCAGTTCGGCCGGCATGCTAACCTTATCGGCCGCATACCAGGACACGGTTACGTCACACCAGTTCTTGAGATAGTAATTCAGGCCCACGGCCATCGTATTCGCATCCGGGGCGGCGATTACCACCTTCCCCCCGCTCGATGAAAGCGTGAATACCTGAATCGTGTCGTTTGTGTGGACGAAAGTAAAATGAGAGGCCTCCGAGGGCATCAGGCGGGCGGCAAGGGCGCGTGCGGCGCCAATCTCCTTATCCACGGAGCATGAGCCTGCCAAAACGGTAATAACGGCCGCTGAGAGTAGCGACAGGATGTATCGATGTTTCATTTCGAGATCTTTATAGATCGAATATTTCCGACTCGTATCCCTTGAAGTTGTAGGACATCTCCTTGAGCTGTTTTTCGTCCGCCAAAAGCAGGACCATGCTCAGGATCTCTGCGTCCAGCGGGTCTTTCGACCTTACGGCGGAAAGCCTTGACGCCTCAAAAACCTTATGTGTTACGGGATTGATGATGTGGCCGTTGTAGTCGGGTGTATTGCCGGAAATGCTCATAGACTCCCCTCTCAGTTCGAACTCCTTGATCTCGTCTTCAGTCTCCGGGTTCTCCAGGGTGAAAGTCCAGCAATCGCCGTAGGGATGCTTTCCGAGGGCCATCATCGACGATCCGCCGAAATTGATGAAGGCATCCTTCACCTTTCCGGCTTTCAGGATAAGGGCTATCCTGCGGAGGGCGTAGCCTTTGACGAAACCGTCGAAATCGATGTCTTTATCCTCGCCCTTCGAGATATCGAAGAGTCCCTTTGTCTGGATGAGGTAGGACTCACACAAATTAAGCGCCTCCTTCATTATCTCGCTGGTCTCGATGTCGACCTTGGAGGCGTTCAGAAGCGAGACTTCGCTCTGGGGATTGGACCTGCTGAAGGTCTTGTCAAGGGTCGATAGTTCCTTGGTGATCTCAGACCATACGCCATAGGCCTTCTTCTCCGGAAGACCGGCAATCTGGACTTTCAGGTCAGTTCCGAAGATATCTATTGCGGAACCCTGAAAAAGCGAAGCGCTTGAAGAATACGAACTTTGAGTCCTCATATTACTTTACAAGATAGAAGCCCATCACGGTACCTACCGAACGGTTTTCAGTACCGCCGGACATATTGGATTCAAGAGAATTCTGGCGCACGCCTTTGACGGTCATTGCGGTGGAGCCGCCTCCGTCGAAGTTGCAGGCGCCCTCACAGCCGAGTCCGAGCATTATCTGGGCAAGTTCCACTATTGAAGCGCCCTTGCTGGAAGGAATGCGGCCGTCGCAGACGTAGAGGATGATCTTACCGTCCTTGGTGTAACCCACCGCCGTACGGTCGGGAGTAGTGGAACTGTTGGTGAAGATATCCAGAGCGATCTGCTCGTAGTTGCGCACGAAATCTGAGCCGTCTTTAGTGACGTCGGTCATAATCTTACCGTCCTTAACGAGGAGCGGACCGGCACACATGCCGTAATAAGGCTCGAAGACGAAACTCTCGGAAGGATAGTCGGCTTTGACTGTACCGTAGTCCGTGACATTGAGGATATACGGAATAGGCTCGTTGAAATAATACGTCTGATTGTCAGTGCCCTTTGCGGTCCAGAAAGCGTATGGTTTCTGGCTTCTGTCCACTGCAAATGCGCCATGGGGTATTCCGGAATACTTGCAGGGGGTGATGACGCCCTTGTCAGCGGAAAAGTCTCCCGTTTCATGGGTAGTCATATTGAAATAGCCGGCATTGGTCATCACGATATTGCCCTCGTCCGAGCTGCCCTGGCTGTACCATTTCTCGAGAGTGAGGAACTTTCCGAATTCGAAACGGAATTCAACCTTTCCGGTAGAGACGTCGGCTATGGAATACCATGAATTGACGGTCCTGCCGTTGACGAGGCCTGTAGCCTTGTAAACCTTTACTTCCGCAGGGAAATCGCTCGGGGTAATATCAGTCCAGTTGAAGGTTATAGGTTCAGGGGAATCTGCCAGCCTTACGCGGATGGGATCAGAGTATGCGACTCCTATCTCGGTCTCTACATAACCGCGGACCGTATAGTCCTTATCATGGTCGATTGAAGCAGCGGTTATTGCCTGAGTGACATTCTTTCCGGTCGTGGTCTTGGGGCCGTGTTGGTGGCCGTCTTCCACCGTAGGATATGAAGACATATTTCCTCCGTTCCAGCATAGGCCGTAGCGGATGATATCGTACTTAGACTTGTAGTTTTGGATATTGTAAGTAATCGCAACGGATGTGGGAGTAGCAGTCCATTCCGTGTCGAGTTCGATGCGTGGAAGAACGCTGTAGTCGAAGAGCTCTATGTTCTTGTAGATGATCTGCGAACTCGTAGCTACGTCCTTGCCCTTTGCCTGAACGCCTAGATTGTACTTTACGCCCCCGATAAGGCCCTCTGAGATAGTATACGAAGTAGTATTTGGCTCAAGCTCGGCTATTACCGTCTGCTCGTATCCGTCGCGTTTCCAAATAGTGTAACCCAGTTCCTTGTCGCTGTTGTCCTGCCAGGTTACGTCCACTATATTGGTAAAAGGCCTCTGGGTGAAAATCACCAGCGACGGATTGTCGAGAGGCTGTTCATAGACTTCGCCGGACGGCTTATCAGTGCACCCCGCAAAGCCTACGAGAGCGCACACAAGGACGAAAAGGGTCGTTTTCATGTTATCTTCTGTTGCGGTTTTTCATCTGCTGCTCCTGCATCTTCTGGGCTTCTTCGAGCCTCTGCTGCCACTTGCTCTTAGGCAGCGGCTTACCCTTGCTGGCCTCAACCTTAGCCCTTACGGCATCGGGGTTGACGACCCACTTACGGATAACGAAGGTCTCGATTATAGCGATGAGCTGAGACAGGAGGTAATAGTAGCTAAGACCGGACGAGAGGCTGTTACAGATGAAGAACATCATGATAGGCATCATCCAGACGCTCATGAACTGCATAGACTTCGCGCTGGGATCGTTGCCTGCGCTCTGCTGAGACATGGTCATCTTACTGTAGCCCCACATTACCACCGCCATCAGAAGGGCGAAGAGGCTGAGGTGGTCTCCGATAAGAGGAACACGAGTTCCGAAATCAACTATAGAGTCATATGCACTGAGGTCTTCTGCCCAGAGGAAGCTCTGCTGACGGAGCTCGATCGAAGCCGGGAAGAAACGGAACATAGCCCACAGGACCGGGAAGGTAAGAAGAGTCGGCAGACAGCCGCCCAGAGTATTTACCCCAGCCCGTTTATACAGGTCCATGGTCGCCTGCTGCTTCTTCATCTGGTCCGCCTCACCTGCGTACTTCTTGTTGATCTCCTCGATATACGGCTTCAGAGCCGCCATCTTTGCTGACGATGCGAAGGATTTGTAGGTAAGAGGAAGGGTGACCAGCTTGATTATGAGGGTCATGATAAGGATAATCAGACCGAAGTTCGCGATCGACCTGTGGAGCCAGTTGAACATGGGGATGATGAAGTAGCGGGTAAACCAGCCTACCAGCCATCCTCCCAGAGGGATTATCTTCTCGTATTTATGGTCCAGAGACTTCAGGGTATTGAAGTGGTTGGGGCCGAAGTAGTATTCCAGAGGAATTGAGAAGTCCTGACCGGGAAGGATATCCACCCTCATCGCGGCCTGGCAGGCCATGAGGTTGTGGTCGGGGTCTGTATCTCCCTGATAGGTAACCGAGATGTCTCCCGAGCTGAACTCGCGGGGAGCGCGGACTATCATCGAGAAGAACTGCTGCTGGAAGGCAAACCACTCCAGCTTGGAGTTGATCTTCTTATTCTGGTTGCGTCCACGGCCCATCTCCTCAGGCTTCTTGTCGCCATTGAAATAATAGTCGACCTTGGAATACTGTGATTCGTTCTTGTAGCCCTTCTCCATTCGGGGGATCATGGTGCTGAAATCAAGATCGACCGAACCAACGTTGCGCGGGATCTGGACCCCCACGAACGAGAGCATATTGTCGACTGTGTAAGCACCCTTCTTAATCGAGTACGACTGCTCGATATAGCCGCCGTTCTCGAACGGGAGCCTCATCACCACACTTGTATCGGTCTTTTCAGCAACCTCGAAGAAGAAATCGGTAGATTTGATCTGTTCTCCTACATAGGCGCTGAGTTCGAACTTATTCTGTCCTTCCTTGAAGATGTAAAGGTCCGAGCCGCCATAGTTAGTGAAATCCTTGAGCCTTACCGACTGGATCTGAGCTCCTTTGGTCGTGAAATTAACTTCGAAAACGTCATTGGCGAGGGTGATGACCTCGGCTTCGCCTTTGCGGGCTGCGTCCAGCCCGGCATCCTTATAGATGCGCTCCTGCCTTGCGGCAGGAATGGCCGTCGTGGGCGCGGATTCGGCCGCGGGTGCCTCTTGCACCAACAGTGCCTCTTCGGCCGCACGGGCCGCCTCTACGCGCGCTACTGAATCTTGATAAGCTTGCTGGATGGCGTACTGTTCTTTCGCTTTGCGGTTCTGGACGAAAGTAAATCCGAACAGGACAGCAGCCATCAGTATAAAACCGATGATAGAATTTTTGTCCATTGATTATTCTGCTTCTTCCTTGCGTATTTGTTCCTCTATCTCTTTCAACTCTGCCTTCGCGGCCTCTATCCTTTCCTGCATCTGGCGGATCAGAGGCTCCGAATTCTTGGAATTCGAGAAGAAACCGATATTGTTTTCGTATGTAACGATATCCTGCTGGAGGGCGTTGTAGCGGTGGATGAGATCCGACTTGCGGGAATGATCCTTCTGAGGGAAGGCTTCGTTCATAGCGTCTTTATAGGCTTTTGCTATAGCTTCCTTTTCCTTGAAGGGAACGAAGCCGATAGCTTTGTAACGCTCCTCGAACTCTGCGCGGGCCTTGGCTGGATTCTCTCCCTCGGCAGGTTTGTAGGCCTTAATCTCGGCGATCAGGGCTTTCTTAGCCTTAAGATTTGCGTAGAAGTCGTTCTCGGGCTTTCCGTTCTTATCGCGCTCGGCGAAGAATTCGTCGCATGCGGCGCGGAAACGCTTCCAGAGTTGCTCTGCCTTTTTCCTGGGGACAGCGGGAAGTTCCTTCCACTGCTTCTGCAGGGAAATGAACTGGTCTGTAGTCTTCTTCCAGTCCGTACTTGTCTTGAGGGCTTCTGCCTGGGCAATAAGGTCTTCCCTGGCGGCGATTGCGGCGTCTATACCGCCCTTGATACCGAGGAAGTATTCCTTCTTACGGTCGTAGAATTTGTTGCATGCGGCGCGGAAACGCTCGTAGATCTTCTGGTTGTCCTTGCGGGTAGCAAAGCCTATCTTCTTCCACTCGGCCTGGATCAGCTCGATCTCTTTCGAGAGGGCGTTCCACTGACCGGCGTCTTTAATGTCTTCCCGGCCGGCAATCTCTTCCACCTTCACACAGAGGGCCTCTTTAGCCTCCAAATTGGCAGCGAAAGATTTCTTGATGTCCTCGAAATGGGCCTGATAACGTTTGTTGATGATTGCTGTAGCGGCCTTGAAGCGCTCCCAGATAGATTCGCGGAACTCCTTAGCTACGGGGCCGAGTTCCTTCCACTGTTCGTGGAGCTTCTGCAGCTCGGCGAAAGCGCCTACTACATCCTCCGACTCGGCGAGCTTTTCCGCATCCTCGCAGAAACGCTCCTTTGCTTCCAGATTCTTCTTGAAGTCCAGGTCTCGGAGTTCGTGATTGATCTGGACCATATCGTAGAACTTTTCTACGAGGAACTGGTAGGTATCGTTGATATCCCTGAAGTCCGCTGCCGGAACGGGGCCTATAGAGCGCCACTTGGCCTGGATTTCCCGAAGGGCCGGGAAGGCGGTCTGAACGTCGTTCAGGTTCTCGACAAGTTCCTTGAGTTCTGCAAGGACTGCCTTCTTCTTCTCGAGGTTCTCCGAACGCAGGGCATCCTGTTCGCGATTATACACGGCCTTCTCCTTTTTATAGTCGGAATAGACCATCTTGAACGCTTCTTCCTGGGCCGAGAATTTCTCCTCTACGTTCTCCCCTGCGGCTTCCGCTTCAGCCTTCAGTTTACCCAAAAGCTTGTAAAATGCGGACTTCACCGCTTCAACTTCCTTTCCTCTCTCCATCCTGTCTTCACTTACGCCGATCTGACGCAGCGAAACGATGAGCTCGTCCAACGAAAGGTTCTCAAGTTCTGTACTTGTCATATCAAATGAGTTATAAAACTTACAAATATAACAAAAATTGGTATTTTTGCAGCATGAGAATCGATATCCTTTCTGTAGTCCCCGAACTCCTCGAGAGCCCCCTTGGCCACAGCATCGTCGGCCGGGCCATTAAAAAGGGTCTGGTGGAGATCCATGTCCACAATCTCCGTAAATACGGAATAGGTCCGCGAAAGAACGTGGACGACTACTCTTACGGCGGAGACGCCGGGATGGTGATGATGGTCGAACCGGTTTTCCGAATGATAGAAGAGCTGAAGGCCGAGCGAGACTACGACGAGATAATCTATATGTCTCCGGACGGAGAGATCCTGGACCAGGGCATCGCCAATTCCCTCTCTCTGAAGGAGAATATCATTATCCTCTGCGGCCATTACAAGGGTATCGACCACCGTATCCGCGAACACCTCATCACCCGCGAGATATCCGTAGGTAATTACGTAGTAAGCGGAGGCGAGATTCCCGCCGCGCTTCTTGCGGACGCTCTGGTCCGCCTTATCCCCGGCGCCCTTACAGACGAGACCTCGGCCTTGTCAGACTCTTTCCAGGACGATCTGCTCTCCCCTCCCGTCTACACTCGCCCGGCCGAGTTCAACGGCTGGAAAGTTCCGGATGTCCTGCTCAGCGGGAACCCAAAACTGATCCAGGCCTGGCAGGATGAACAGGCGCTAGAGCGTACGCGCCTCCTCAGACCCGAACTATTAGAAAAAACTCCCCGCGGCTATGACATGAACCCCGAAAGTTAGACAAAAAACTTTCGGGGTTTTGTTATGCGCAAAAAACACACTTATGAAGACCGCCTCAAGTATATGAAGTTGCTTATCGCCACTCGTTATGGTATTTCCCACCATCTGCTAAATGTATTGTGGGGAAAGTATCAACAGGATGGGCCGTCAGGATTGATTAAAAAGCAAAACATTCGTTCTGACGGATCGTATCGGGAGATGGTTCTGCGGGATATTGAGAACAATTGTTTAACTTTGTCCGAGGCGGCAATCAAGTACAACGTAAGCGTTGACCGGATAATGTTCTGGAGGCGAATGGCGAAAGAATATGGCTACGACGCCTTGTATGTGACCAAGCGTAGAGGCCGCCCACCAAAGGATATGGGAAGGCCCAGGAAAAAGAAACCGGAGGAGATGACGGAACTGGAGCGGCTC
>CAJOJC010000068.1 GCA_905234775.1 uncultured Bacteroidales bacterium
GAAAATTATCTCTCACGGGCGGGACAACGCCCTTTGAGAGATAATTCTTCGGGGTCACTGGGTACGTGGGAGATATTTTTCCCGAAAGGGGCGATGGTCTTCCATGTTACTCGGTGTAATGCTCACCCGCCGTTCTCCAAAAATTTTTCTCTCACGGACGGAGCCACGTCCTCTGAGAGAAAAATCTTTTGGCTCACTGGTATAATGGATATCTCCTGCTGCGGCTCCTCACTCTTGATTCCCTTTCGGAAAGAAATATCTCACTAAGGGCGTTGCTCCGCCCGTGAGAGATATTTTTTCAGAGAGGGACAGGGTAATGTAACCTTCTTTTTTATCGACCGAAAGGTTCACGTTCTGGGCAAGCACCTTCATGAACTTCTCCTCGTCTTTAGTGAGGAGAATAGGCTTCGGGGTGTTGTCTCCTCCTTCTCCGGGAAGGACAAGTTCCGGTTTCTCCTTACGGATGGCGCCCAGAATAACGCCCGGAAGGCCGATCGTGTACTTCAGGACATAACTCATTACGGAAGGCTTGACATACTCTTTCTGGTAGGTAAACATACATACCGCAGTGTCTGCCTTTTCGTAGTGGAGGGGAGTGTAGAGGAGTTGTTTGCGGAACGGGATGCTGCTGACTATCTGAGGATAGATGAGCGGCGAAAGATCTGCGGAATTGTTTGTCATACCAAGATCTACTCCCGCCAAGGCTGCAAGGCTTCCGAGCGAAGAATTCGAACGGGAACTCATCTGAGGCACCATCGTGGACTGAACGTTGTAGGTGCGCTTCATAGTAAGCGCCGCGACAAGGCCGAGGACGATGAACGCCGCAGTAACGATAATGATGGTCTTGCGGCCCTCCCAGAGGCTGCGGACCAGAGCCATTATGTCTATGCCGCCCTCTTCTTCTTCGGGAACGTTGTAATTCTTGTTTTCGTCCATATTCTAGAGTCTTTCTATGAGCAGGATGAAGGAAGCGATGGAGGTGATGGAGGCCATGGTCCTGGAGAGAACCTGATCCCAGTCGACCTTGGACTTCTCCTTAGGCTTTTCGATTTCGGCCCTCTTTTCCTGGTCGATCATGACTGTGATGGTGCTGCCCGGCTCCACCTTTGGATAACTGCGGATTCCGAGGAAGCGTTTTGTTCCCTTGGTCTGATAGTTGGGCATGGTTACGGTAACGCTGTTCTTGTCTGCTGTCTTGATAAGACCGCCGGCATAGTTGTCGATATACCACTTGGCGCTGTGTCCGCCGTGGAAGACCAGAGTTTTCTGTGTCGAAGAGAAGTCGTTCGGAATGTACTGAGCCATACGGGTTCCGAGTTCGCGGATCACGACTACGTTTTCTGCGCGGACGATGTTGATGACGTCTCCGTCCATCAGAATCGGGTCATCCCAGTTCTTGTTGAGATGGACCTTCTTGACATCATTGAGGTCTACTCCGATCTGGCCGCGGCCGTTGAATGTACGGAACAGCGAGCAGTAAGGCGATGCGTCGTCGAGAAGACCGCCGGCAAGTTTGATAACCTGCGAGAGCATGGTCCTGCTGTCTTCGATAACATAGACACCGGGATACTTGACGCGGCCGTTGATCTCTACCGTACGGCCCTGAGTGAAGTTCGGGGTCATGCGGACCACGATGTGGTCGTAAGGCTGGAGCTGGAAGTTCTTATCCAGAGGATAATAGTTCTCATCGACTTCGAGAACGATAGTGTCGAAGTGGACCTCGTCTTTCTTGGAGATATTCATACGGAAGACCTGGACCTTGTCGTATGCCGCTCCTACTGTAAAGCCGCCGGCCATGGTAAGGAGGTCGTGGACCGTTACGGACTGGTCGAAGGTAATGTTAACGGTATTCTTCACAGCGCCGCTGACGCGGAGTTCGCCGATATTGGTGTAAGTAGTATTGTCGTAGACGCGGAGTTCGTCGCCGGGCTGGAGGAGAGTATCTCCTTCGGTCTCGATATTGACGGCTATGTACTCCCTCTTCGTAGGATTGGTGACGTCCTTACGGAAGATGTAGGCTACAGGGTAAACTGTAGGCCTGAGACCGTCTGCGTACTCGATAGCCTGGCTAACGGTCATACGGTCGTTCAGGCTGAAGGTCTTCGTAAACGGGTTGCGGACCTGACCGCTGACGGTGATGTTGTCAGTGTCGCGGAAGGTCGACAGGGCAAGGACGGTAATGACATCTCTGGCCTGAAGCTGGAACTCGGGAACTCCCTCTCCCGGGAAGGGAACGGTAAGAACCTCTACTGTCTGATCCGGACGGGTGCGCTCCACGAAGACATAGTCTTTACGGGCAGTGTAGCGGGCGCCGTCGGCATATTCGATGGCCTGACGAAGGGTCATGGAGTCGTTGAGACCGAAAGTACGGGTGAAGGGGCTGCGGACGTCTCCACGGACGGTGATGCTACCCATATCCTGGAACTGAGCCATCTGAAGGACGCGGACCGCATCCCTTTCCTTAAGCTGGAAGTCGGGGTTGCCGTTTTCGCCGGGGAAGGGGACGGTAAGGACCTCGACTGTCTTGTCGTCGTTGGTACGCTCCACGAAGACATAGTCTTTCATGGCGGTGTAGCGAGGCTCGGCCCTTTCAATGAGGGCAAGGAGGCTGCTGTTCTTCTCGAAGTCGTAGTTTCCGCCGTAGTAGACGTCACCGTTGATGGAAACGTAATTTTCCATCGGGCGGTCGGAGGCCTTTACGCGGATGATATCTCCGCTTGCAAGCTCGGCTTTCACCTCTCCGGACACGATCTTCGCAAGATCGTATTCCAGATACTTGAGCTCACCGTTTTCGCGGCGCTCGATCTGGACGAAGTTAGGATACGCATCGTCCCTGAGGCCGCCTGCATAGTCGATAAGATCCTTGAGGGTCTCGCCGTCGACCATTTCGTAGCGCATCGGACGCCTGACGGCGCCGTCTATGCGGACTATCTTACTTACTACGGGAACGAAGAGGACGTCGTTGTTCTGGATATCGAACGTGACCTTTCCGCCTGAGCCGGTCATGAACTTATAGAGGTCCAGTCTGTCTGTCTTTCCGCCGCGCGAACGCTGGATGTTACGGATGGAACCCATGGCGGTAGGACCGCCGGCTGCCGCGAGAGCGTTGAAGGCGTTGTTGAGGGCGCTGATGGTGAATCCGCCCTGGACGCCGACCTCACCGTAGATGTTGACCATCACGGTACGGGCGGTAGTGATTGTAACTGCGATCTGGTCCCTGCGGAAGGAATAGTGCTGGGCGAGTTTTGTAGTAATCGCCTGGCGGCCCTGTGCAAGGGTCATTCCCTTGAGGAATATCTTCGAAGAACCTGCGGGCTGGATAGAGCCGTCTACACCGATCCTCTGGTGAATCTCTGTCTGAGAGGAACCGAAGATGGAGATATGGACCTCATCTCCCTCGCCAAGGATATATGTATCCGGGGCCTGGGCGCCGTCCGTAGTACGGAAAACATCCATTGATGTTCCGGTAAAGAGGGCGTGGCCATAGATATCATCTCCGGCAGTAGTAGAGACATGGTTCTGCTCGAGAGCCTCTTCGAGGGCCTCTTCTGCAGCCGCCTCACCGAGAGTCGTCTGAGGGAACTCGTTCGGAGTCTCGGCCTGGGCCGCGGCGGCAGCGATGATCTGCTCGCCGGATCCGGTCTGGGCTACCTGGGCCGGGGCGGAAGGAGCGGCTGAAGTCGCCGCGGCGGTCGCCGCAGACTTCTCGGCCTGCATCCTGTTGATGACTTCCATCACACGGGCCTGGTAATTGGAATATTCGCTCGGCGGGATATTGTCCACGTCGATGCCTTCTTCCATGAGTCTGGCCCGGACCTCGGTTTCATTGAGGCCGCGTTTTGAGAGTTCTGAACGGGCCATGGCAAGCATATTTGCGCTCTGGGCGAGGGCCGAAAGCGAAATCAACATGCACATGACGACTGTAAGAAACTTTTTCATATCTGTTTTGTTGTTTATAATCAAATGACAAGCGCCCAAAGATACGAATTATTTTTGGAATATCCTTTAGGATATCTTGCTGTAGTCCCGGACCCGGTACTTTTCCTTACGAAGTTCCAGCGCAAGCCTGGCGTTGCGCGGGTCGCTGAGCGACGGGTCCGCCTTCAGAACTTTCTGGGCATAGGCGCGTGCCTCGCCCAGAATAAGGCCGTCTTTAGCGAGCGAAGCGATATTGAGCGAGATAGGGAGGCCGCTCTGCATGGTTCCCTCCAGGTCTCCGGGACCCCTCATCTTCATGTCTTCTTCAGCGATTTCGAAGCCGTTTTCCGTCTTACACATCAGTTCGAGCCTCTGGAGCGATTCTTTCGAGGTCTTAAGGTCGCGGATAAGGATGCAGTGGGAGTCGGCGGCGCCCCTGCCAACGCGTCCGCGCAGCTGGTGGAGCTGGGAGAGGCCGAAGCGCTCCGCGCTCATGATGACCATAACCGACGCGTTGGGCACGTCGACGCCGACTTCGATTACCGTCGTGGAGACCAGGATATCTGCCCTTCCGGCGGCGAACGCGTCCATGTTGAAATTCTTTACGTCGGTAGCCTGCTGGCCGTGGACCATGGCGGTCTTGTACTGCGGCAGCGGGAATTCCTTCATTATCTGTTCGTAGCCGCTTTCGAGGTTACTCAGATCCAGCTTCTCGTTTTCGAAGATCATAGGGTAGACGACAAATACCTGCCGCCCCTTCGCGATCTCCGAGCGCATGAAATTGTAGACCGCCGGCATCTTCGCGAGGGTGTGGAGAGTAGTTCTTACCGGCTTGCGTCCCGGCGGCATCTCGTCAATCACCGAGACGTCAAGATCCCCGTACACAGTCATTGCGAGCGTCCTCGGAATAGGCGTGGCCGTCATAACCAGCACGTGCGGAGGAACTTCATTCGGTCCCTTAGACCAAAGCTTCGCTCTCTGGTCTACGCCGAAGCGATGTTGCTCATCGATGACGGCCAGCCCCAGATTCTTGAATACGACATTGTCTTCGATAAGGGCGTGGGTTCCCACCAGAAGGCCGATGCTGCCGTCTTCGAGCCCTGCATGGATCTCACGGCGGTCTTTAACGCCGGTAGAGCCTGTCAGCAGGGCACACTTCACCGAGGTATTCGCAAGATACTTGCTGATATTGGAGAAGTGTTGTTGGGCAAGCACTTCGGTCGGGGCCATTATACAGGTCTGATAGCCGTTCCCGACGGCAATCAGGCAGCTCAGGACCGCGACCAGAGTCTTCCCAGAGCCTACGTCGCCCTGAAGCAGGCGGTTCATCTGGTGTCCGGACATGAGGTCGGCCCTTATTTCCTTTATCACGCGCTGCTGCGCTCCCGTAAGGGTATATGGCAGGGAATGGAAGCAGGCATTGAAATCCGGCCCCACCTTAGACATTACTATACCGTTGTCTGCCCTGGAGCGGATGTATTTCTGTTTGAGAAGGCTGAGCTGAAGGAGGAAAAGCTCCTCGAACTTGAGCCGGCGGGTGGCTTTCTGAAGGGCGTAGGTATCAGTAGGGAAGTGGATGTTCTTAAGAGCGTACTGAAGGCTGCAGAGCCCCAGCTCGCCCATCACGTATTCGGGCAGAGTTTCGGTAATCTCGGGAAGGCAGAGGGCGAGCGCCGCGCTCTGCATCTTACACATCACCTTTCCGGTAATACCGGCCGTTTTCAGCCTTTCGGTACTGGGGTAAACACCCGTCAGGGCCCCCTGAGACATGTTTCCTTCCTGAGGAACGTCTACCTCGGGGTGAACTACATTATAGCGGCCGTTATACTCTGAAGGCTTTCCGAAAAAGATGAAGGTAAGGCCGGGAGCGAGCCGTTCGTAATTCCACTTTATTCCTTTGAAGAACACCATCTCCATCCTTCCGGTCTGGTCTTCCACTATGACGCTCAGCCTCTTCGCGGCGTTGAAGTGAATCTTTTCTTCGTCTGTCTTGACTATCGAACCGGCGGGGCCGTAAAGAGTCCGGCTCACCACCTTTGCCTGGATCTGGATAGAGGCGACATCTTGATTGACAGATGCTATGCTCTGGATAGAGCTCCTGTCTATGTAGCGGAAAGGGTACAGGCGTATAAGATCGCCTAAAGTTGCGATCCCCAATTCTTTCTGAAGAAGTTCGGCTCGCTTGGGCCCGACTCCCTTCAGATACTTGATTTCGCTCTGAAGCTCTCCCATACCTTACAAATATACAAAAAAAGGATGACCGCGCCGCGATCATCCTTTATATAATAAGAAGTCTGGATTAGTCGAGCTTCGGACCGGCCTTTACGAGGGCCTTTCCTGCAGCGTTGGTCTCATACTTCTTGAAGTTCTTGATGAAGCGGCCTGCGAGGTCTTCTGCCTTCTTTTGCCACTCACTAGCGTCAGCGTAAGTATCCTTTGGATCAAGGATATTAGTGGCAACGCCTTCAAGCTCAGTCGGAACTTCAAGGTTAAAGATCGGAATCTTCTTGGTCGGTGCCTTGAGAATAGCGCCGCCGAGGATTGCATCAATGATGCCACGGGTATCTTTGATGGAGATACGCTTGCCGGTGCCGTTCCAGCCAGTGTTGACAAGATAAGCCTTAGCGCCGCTCTTCTCCATGCGCTTGACGAGTTCTTCAGCATACTTAGTTGGGTGGAGCTCAAGGAATGCTTGACCGAAGCAAGCGGAGAAAGTAGGAGTAGGCTCAGTGATACCACGCTCAGTGCCGGCGAGTTTAGCAGTGAAGCCGCTGAGGAAGTAATATTTGCATTGCTCAGGAGTGAGGATAGAAACCGGAGGCAAAACACCGAAAGCATCAGCACTCAGGAAGATAACAGATTTAGCAGCAGGACCGTGGCTATCCGGACGGACAATCTTCTTGATATGATAGATAGGATAGCTTACGCGGGTATTTTCAGTGACGGATTTATCGGCAAAGTCAATCTTGCCATCTTTGTCAACGGTGACATTCTCAAGGAGAGCGTCACGAGTGATTGCACCATAGATGTCAGGCTCGGCAACAGGATCGAGGTTGA
>CAJOJC010000069.1 GCA_905234775.1 uncultured Bacteroidales bacterium
CGAGCAGAAGCTCCGTCAGTTTGTCTTCGAGCTTTCCGCGGACCTCGGCGGGGGTAGGGAGGCGTTTGTCGTCCAGGCCGTCTTTATTCCATCCGCATTCGCAGTAGATGCAGTCGAAATTGCAGAACTTTCCTTTAGTAGGAAGGAGGTTGATTCCGAGGGAATTTCCCAAGCGGCGGCTCTTGATAGGCCCGAAAACAGTTTCTTCGCGTAACATATCCCAAAATTACTATTTTTCTTTAAATTTGCGGCGTACTGAAAACCGTAAGTTATGAAACCAACTATAGTAGAGGTAACAACAAAAAAACAGCTGAAGCAATTTGTCCACTGGCAGAATGAGTTCTATAAAGACTGCCCCTACTACACCCCCGCAATCGAAGCAGATGAGGTGACCAGCCTCACTCCGGAAGGCAATGCAGCGTTTGAATTCTGCACCGCAAAGTCGTGGCTGGCGTATGGCCCGGACGGGAAGATAGTCGGCCGTGTGACCGGTATTATCAACCCGAGGGCCAACGATCATTGGGGCAAGAAGCAGGTCAGGTTCGGCTGGATAGACTACATCAACGATGTGGATGTGGCGCGCGCGCTGATCGACACTGTCGCGCAGTGGGGCAAGTCTCAGGGCATGGATACCATAGTAGGGCCGCTGGGATTTTCGGACATGGACAAGGAAGGCATGTTGGTCGAGGGCTTCGACCGCTTCGCGCCTTTCACTACTATCTATAATTACGACTACTACGCTCCGCTTCTCGAGCAGATAGGTTTCGAGAAGGATGCTGACTGGATCCAGCGCACGGTGACTTTCCCTGACGACGACAGCCGTATCTATCGCGGCGCGGACATGGTGGAGAAGCGCTATGGGTTGCATGTCGTCAAGGGTTTGAGCGGCAAGGAAATGGTCGAGCGCTACGGCCTGAAACTGTTCCACACCTACAACGACTCTTTTGCTCCTCTCTATGAGTTCATTCCTTTGACCGATGGCCAGATCGAGAATATTCTCCGCGATTTCGGCACCCTGATGGATCCTGATTTCCTTTGCATACTTGTGGATCCTGAGGATAATATAGTTGGTTTTGCGGTTTGTGTGCCCTCACCCGCAAAGGCCCTCCGTAAGAACAAGGGCAAGCTTTTCCCGTTCGGCTGGATTCCGCTCCTTCGCGCAATAAAGGGCAAGAACGAAGAGCTCGAGGCGCTGATGATCGGCGTCCATCCCGACTACCAGAACAAGGGCGCGTTCATGCCCATGTTCCGCTTTATCCTGGACAGTTGCAAGAAGAGGGGAGTCAAGATTATGTACAACAACCCGCAGCTCGAAGACAACTATCGCGTGATGAACATCTTCGCCCCCTACAACCCCCAGTTCTACATGCGCCGCAGGTGCTATAAGATGTCAATATAATGAGAAGAGTATTAGCATTGGTGATTTGCGCGGTCGCGGTTGTGGCGTGCGGAGGAAGGGCACCGAAGGCTGGGAAGGCGCAGAAGGCTGCGACGACGGTTGAGCTTCAGTTGCCGACCCCGCCCGCAATGCTGGACGGTCAGGATCAGGCTGAGTATGTTGTCGAGAACTATTGGCAGAACTATAAGGCTGAGATCGACAGCGTATCGCTGGAGCAGGCCTTCAGCAACTGGTGTGCTTTCACCGGCTATGTGAGCAGGGAGACATCTGTTAAGTCCCTCATAAAAGCCTACGACAAAGCCCCAGAGCGCATATTGCCCCTTGCTGAGAAATATCTCTACGACCCCAACTCTCCCTATCGTGATGAGGATTTTTACGGAGCACTGGCTGCGCATATCGGAAGTCCGGAGATGACGGAACTATCCAAACTTTGTGCGCTCAATCCCGTAGGATCAAAGGCCGCGGATTTCGTATTCGAAGATGAGCGCGGCAGAAGACATAGACTTTACGATATCCAGGCTCCCTTCATCATCCTCTTTTTCAGCAATCCCGGATGCCCGGCCTGTAAGGAGATCATCGACGACCTGTGTGCTTCGTCCGCTATTTTCAGCAATATGTCTACCGGAACTGTAAGGGTCCTGAGCATCTATATCGACGAAGACCTCGACGCCTGGCGCGAGTATGTTCCTCATTACCCCAAGTCCTGGATAGTCGGTTTCGATCCGCTGTTTACTCTCCGAAATGATACCGTCTATCATATCAGGGCCATCCCTTCGGTATATCTGCTGGACGACAGTAAGAACGTCATTTTCAAAGACGTTCCCACCGAAAAACTCATCGCTTACCTTGAAAACATACTGATATGACACCCTATATCCACGAAGTAAAATACTACGAGTGCGACAGGATGGGAATAGTCCACCATTCCTACTACGCTCGTTTCATGGAAGAAGCGCGAATCGATCTCCTGAACCAGCTCGGATATCCCTTCGAGAAGATGGAAGCGGAGGGTATCGTATCGCCCGTGGTGTCGCTCAGCATAGATTTCAACGACAAGATCGAGATTGAAGTTCGCGTCAAAGAGATGTCGGAACTGAAAGTCACCTTCGCCTACACTATGAAATCTAATGGCGCCCTCGTCTGCCGCGCCACCAGTACCCATTGCTTCCTCGGGCCCGACCACCGTCCCCTCGTCTATGCCCAGAAGTGGCCCGACCTCACCGCCAAACTCTCCGAACTACAATAACCGGAAAAAACGTTGAAAATAGGAGTTACTTTGCCCCCTGGAGGGCAAAGTAACTCCATTAAATTTGTTATATTTGTAAACTACATAAAGGAAACACTAAACTGGATGAAAACAGAATACGATGTGATCATCATCGGCGGAGGCGCGACGGGAGCGGGAACGGCCCGCGACTGCGCGATGCGCGGCCTGAAAACGCTCCTCGTGGAGCGGGCAGACATCGCGGACGGAGCGTCCGGCCGTAACCACGGCCTGCTTCATAGCGGCGCGCGTTACGCGGTAAACGACCGCGAGTCCGCCGCGGAGTGTATAGGCGAAAACCTCATACTTAGAAGAATCGCAGCCTCCTGCGTAGAGCCTACCGAAGGCCTCTTCATTACCCTTCCGGAAGACGACCTGGCATATCTGGCGAAGTTCATCGAATGCTGCAAGGCCGCCGGCATTAAAGCCGAGGCCATGGATCCGAAACTCGCCTTGAAGCTCGAGCCGGAGATCAACCCGGAGATTATCGGCGCCGTGAAGGTGCCGGACGCGTCGGTCGATCCTTTCAGGCTCGTCGCGCTCAACGTCCTCGACGCCAGGCTTCACGGCGCCGACATCCTCACAGGCTGGGAGGTCATCGAATTCATCAAGGAGATGGTCACCATCACCGGCGTTAAGATCCGCAACACTAAAACCGGAGAGATCAAGGCCGTCAGGGCCCACTACACCGTCAATGCGGCGGGAATCTGGGGCGCCCACATCGCCGAGCTTGCAGGAGCGCATATTGGCATGCTGCCCTCGAAGGGCGCGCTGCTGGTCTTCGGACATAGAGCAGCGAAGATGGTCATCAACCGCTGCCGTAAACCCGCGAACGCAGATATCCTGGTTCCGGGAGACGTCGTCAGCGTGATTGGTACTACCTCCGATAAAGTTCCGTTCGAGGAATGCGACGACATGAAGGTGACCCGCAGGGAAGTGGACATACTCTTGACCGAGGGCGCTAAACTGGTTCCGTCGCTCTCGACTACGCGTATCATCCGCGCGTATGCCGGCGTCCGGCCTCTGGTCGCCGACGATAGCGACCCTTCCGGACGCAACGTAAGCCGCGGAATAGTTCTTTTGGACCACTCGACCCGCGACGGAATACGCGGCTTTATCTCCATAACGGGCGGAAAACTAACTACTTATCGCCTCATGGCCGAACAGACGACCGATCTGATCTGCAAGAAACTCGGTCTCGAAAAGCCCTGCGAGACGGCCGTTAAGCCGCTGCCCGGCTCCGAAAAGGAAACACAAACGCTCCCGAAAAAGACATGGTCGGTGGGGCAGAAGGCTGCCTTCAACCGCCATGGCGGAAGCGTCCGGCAAATGGACTTCAAGAACCATGATGAAGAAATCTGCGAATGTGAACACGTAACCCGCGCCGAAATAGCCTATGCGGTAAAAGAATTGGGAGTTAAAACCCTCGACGATCTTCGCCGCCGCACCCGCGTAGGAATGGGAACCTGCCAGAGCTCGTTCTGCGTCTTGAAAGCCGCAAAGGTCCTGGCGGAGGAACTCGGTACTCCCGATAAGGCGGATGAACTCGCAAAAGACTTCCTCCGGGAGCGCTGGAGGGGAATCAAGCCCGTATGTTGGGGAGACCAGATGCGTGAGGCCGAACATATGAGAAATCTATATAAGGAGGTCAGCAAATGAAATTCGACGTTATAATAATAGGCGGAGATCCGCGCGACGCCGAGTGCGGCCTTTACAGGGTTATAGAGCGCAAGTCGGTCTGCCTGATCGCTCCCGGCGGAGTGATCGGTGCGCCCGAAGCGCGCAGTGAGTTCGTCCATTCCGGCGGAACCCTTCTGCAGGGCGACCATGTCAGCAGGGTAGAGTACAACGAAGACGGCTCTATCAAATGCCTCTTCACCGAAAATCTCGGAAACACTCCGCTTGAAGCGGAACGTTACATACTCGCCTCCGGCCGCTTCATCTCCGGAGGTCTGAAATCAGACATGAACCATATTTGGGAGCCTATTTTCGGCGCGGACGTCGACTTCGCTGAAGATCCGGAAAGCTGGTGTGCGGAAGATTTCTTCGCGCCCCAGCCCTTTGAGAGCTTCGGAGTGAAGACGGCGGCCCCGAACATGGTTCTGAAAGACGGTAAGCCGATAGGCAACCTCATCGCCTACGGAGATATAATAGCACGTAAAAGATAAGGGATATGCAGGAAACCAATATCAGCCCGGCAAATCTGGAGATGTGCTTAAAGTGCAATCTCTGCACTGAAGTGTGCCCCATGTACGCGGTGAACCCGTTCTATCCCGGTCCGAAGCAGGCCGGGCCAGATGGAGAGCGCTACCGCATGAAAAACCCCGAGTTCTTCGATTCCGCCCTGAAGTTCTGCCTGAACTGCAAGCGCTGCGAGGTGGCATGCCCTTCGGGAGTGAAGGTCGCAGACATTATCGCCGTGAACAGGCTCAAGTTCGGCAAGCCCTCGCATCCCATTCGCGACCGGATGCTCGCTTCCACCGACTTCGTCGGCACGATGGCCGTCCCGTTCGCCCCGCTCGCGAACCCCGTGCTCGGCCTTGGAGTCACAAAATCCGTCATGGACGGCGTCCTGGGCATCTCCGAACACAGAACCTTCCCGAAATACGCGACAAAGAAATTCACTACCTGGTTCAAGCATCACTCAGCGGAACAAGAACAATACAGCAAGCAGATCCACTACTTCCACGGCTGCTACGTAAACTACAACTACCCGCAGCTGGGAAAGGATTTCGTGAAACTCCTCAATGCCTGTGGCTACGGAGTTAAACTGCTGGAAAAGGAGAAGTGCTGCGGCGTAGCCCTCATCGCAAACGGTTTTGGCGACCAGGCTAAGAAACAGGCCCAGGTCAACCTCGCCAGCATCAAGAAAGCCGGCACAGAGGTCCTGACTACCTCCAGTACCTGTACCTTCACCATGCGCGACGAGTACGAAAGCGTCCTCGGCCTCGACAACTCCCAGCAGCGAGACAACATTCTCCTGGCGACTAAATGGCTCTACGACAAGATCGAAGCGGGGGAGATCAAGCTTGCCTTCAAGCCCGACTATAAACTTAAAGCTGTCTACCACACCCCCTGCCACATGCAGAAAATGGGCTGGCAGCAGTACTCAATAAGACTCCTGAAGCAAATCCCCGGCCTGGAGCTAACCATTCTCGACCAGCACTGCTGCGGAATCTCCGGAACCTTCGGCTTCAAAAAGGAAAACTACGAATTCAGCAAAGAAATCGGAAAACAACTGTTCGAAGACATCAATGCTGCAACTCCCGAGGCAGTAATCACAGACTGCGAGACCTGCAAGTGGCAGATCGAGCAGTTCACAAAGATCCCGACCTCCAACCCTGTGAGCATCCTCGCCCAGGCTATCGACTTTGAAAAAACTCAAGCACTGAATGAAAACTAATAAAACCTTCAAGTTCTGGCAGTGGTGGACTATCATCGTGTCGATGGTAGTCTACTCGATCTTCTATTTCGTACGCAAGAACTTCTCGATCGCCATGCCCGGCCTTACCGCTGAATATGGCATCAGCAACACCAGTTTCGGTATCATCATCGCGATCGGCTCGCTAATCTACGGCCTCAGCCGCTTCATCAACGGCTTTATCGTGGAGAAGGTGAGTACGAAACTGTTCATGGCGATAGGCCTCCTTCTCTGCGCCGCCGCCAACTTCTGCTTCGGCTTCGGCGTGGACCTCAGCTACCTCATCACCGGCGTCCACGAAGGCCCGCAGTTCGTAAATATGCTCGTCCTCGTGATGGGCATCACGATAGTCCTGAACCAGTATTTCCAGGGCTTCGGCTACCCGCCGTGCGCGCGAATGCTCCCGCAGTGGATCGCGCCCGGCGAGCTCTCGACCAAGATGAGCATCTGGAATACTTCGCACTCGATAGGCAGCTTCCTCGCCGTCATCATCTGCGGCATGATCATGACCGGCCTCGGCTCTGACATGAGCGGCAGCCCGGAGATCGTGGCGCGAATCTCGAATAACCTCGCGGGCAGCATCAAGGGCTGGGACAGCCTCGCCGTAGCCGATCAGACCGCCCGAATTATGAGCTACGCCGGACACTACGGTGCATGGCGCATGTGCTTCATAATCCCGGCCATCATCGCCGTGGGCGCAGCCATCCTCTGCATCGCCGCCCTCAAAGACACGCCGCAGAGCGTGGGCCTGCCCGAAATCAAGGGCACGGAAACGGGCAAGGAAAAGACCGAAAAGATCCCGGGCGCGCATAAGAAGTTCCTCGCCCACATGGTCTTCCGCAACAAGTGGGTCTGGATCCTCGCGACCGCCAATATCTTCGTCTACGTCCTTCGAATGGGCGTTCTGGACTGGGGCCCGAAGTTCCTTACCGAAGACCGCGGTATGAACATCAAGGGCGCGGCCTGGTCGGTGGCGCTGTTCGAACTCTCCGCGATCGTGGGAACGATCTTCGCTGGCTGGGCGGCCGACCACATCTTCAAGGGCAAGTCCCATCGCATGTGCCTCATATCCATGGTGGGGGCGGTCATTTTCCTCGGCCTGTTCGCGCTGGTCGACATGCCCGTCATCCTCTCGACCGTCGTGCTCGCGATGAGCGGTTTCTGCATCTACGGCCCGCAGGCTCTGATCGGAATCGGCTCGGCCAACCAGGCGACTAAGGAGGCTTCGGCCACCGCCAACGGCCTCGCGGGCATCTTCGGCTACGTGACCTCTTCGGCTGGCACTGGGTCTTCGTTACGTTCATCGCCTTCGGCGTGGTTGGCGCGCTGATCTTCGCTTCGATGTGGAACGCCCCTCGCGACGGCTACGAGCGCTCGCGTAAGTTTACCGATGAATTGGTGGCAGAACACGAAAAGAACAATGCGTAAGTTCAGCTGGATCATCGTTTTAGCGCTCGCGCTGGCCTCATGCAAGACGCCGGTCACGCCCGATCCGACCCCCGGACCCGGGCCCGAGCCGGTAGACACGACCGAGGTTAATCCGCTCCCGTTCGATCTGGATGAGACGTTCATTACAGACACGGCCGTCCTTGCCCGCATGTTCAAGGACTCGTTTGCAGACGAGGGGACTATCGCCGCAGACAGCATGGTCCTGGCAGGGCGTTTCCTCTCGGACGGCGAGTATATGAAGACATACAATAATTCGATGCGTACCTCTTCGAAAGACCTGCGCTACGAGTTCTATACTCCCGATTTTATGCGCTTTGTAAGCGAGAGCGACGGCTATGCGCTTTCGATCCCTCTGGAACTCGGTCTGAAGCCGGATTTCACTCTGGCAAAATATGCCCAGAAATTTGTTTCTGACAAAGTGAGTCTTCGAGTGACTCTCGAACACGTAACTCCCTATCCTGCTACGGAACACTATTATGGGGTTTATACTGGGGAGTGGCTGGACCGCTATATCTGCCAGCTGGGATATGTCAACCAGAACGGACTTGAGCGCCTGGCTCTGAACGTCGTGGGCGACGAAACGATAGTCGAGGGCTACAGCGTAAACATCTATTCCATCAATGCGGTCGGGCTCGAAAGGCCCTATTACAAGATTGCTCTGGTAAGGCCGGTGGGGCAGTGGTACAAGTTCGGTTTCCTGCTCTATAAGTGTAAGGATGAGGCCGATGTAAAGCATTTCAATACTATACTGAAATCTTTCAAGGTAATCAATCCCTACGGACGTTCGAAGAACTATCTGCCTGCGCAGGAAGCTCGTCCGAACCCGAAGTGGAGCGAAGAGACTAAGGCGTACTACAATAAGCTCCTGACTCAGGAGACCCTGGATTTCGGAGTGTTTACCTACAGTATGGTACACTCTACTTCGAGTCACTATTCGACTAATACTAACGGACTTAGGTCGGAGAAGGCCCGTCTCGAGGAGGCTTTTGGCCACGGATTCGAGATTATGCCTACCTACACCCATCTGGCGTGGGGGACCTCTCCCAATAAGTTCCCGGTCGAGAATGTTAACGAGTTTGCGGGCGGCAACGGTTTCAACGGCAAGCCGGTGCTTCAGTTTACGTACCAGTATACTATAAACAACAACAACGTAAACTCGTCTTCTACCTCTTCGAAGACATCTCCTCTGTTCGATATTCTTCGCGGTAAGTACGATGACTTCCTTACCGAGTTGGCCCGCGGCCTGAAGGCCTATGGACGCCCCGTGCTCTTCCGTCTTAACAACGAGATGAATACAGACTGGACGAGCTACTGCGGTATGATAAATATGTGTGATCCGGAGATGTTTATAGACTCCTGGATCTACCTTTATAAACTTTTCGAGAGGGAAGGAGTAGACAACTGCATCTGGATATGGAATCCGGTAGCAGTTTCCTGCCCTCAGAGCTATTGGAGCGAAGACCTTGCATATTACCCCGGCAACGACTATGTCCAGATCCTGGGCTTAACCGCTTATGAATCAGGCAACTCGCTGCCTCTGCAGTCTTTCCGCGAACACTACAGCCAGCTGTACGCGAAGAGTGCCGCCGTTTTCAGCCAGATGCCGTGGGTTATCAGCGAATTCGGCTGCGGGGCCGGCGGAGCGGCCTCCGGAGAGGAGAAGCGCAACAAGGTCCAGCAGGCGGAATGGGTTCGCGGAATGTTCAGCGACTTCCTTCAGCGCGCTAGTTTCCCTTACCTTCAGCCCATCAAGGGCGCGGTCTGGTTCAGCGCTAACGACTACAGCGGAAGTCTTACCTCCAACTACTACGCCCTCTCGGCCGACCTCACCGAGACCCTCCAGGCCTTCCATGACGGATTTGAATTAATGTATAATGAGTAACACACACATAGTTATTATGGCCGGGGGCGTGGGCTCCCGACTCTATCCTTTAAGCACTCCGGAGAAACCAAAACAGTTTTTGGATTTGCTCGGAGTGGGGAAGACGTTGATTCAGTTGACGTATGAGAGGTTTCTGGCAGTTGACCCGGAGGCACATTTCTGGGTAGTGACTTCCGAGGCTTATTACAAGTATATCAAGGAGCAGCTGCCTGCAATTCCCGATGAGCAGATTCTGCTCGAGCCGGTGGCGCGCAATACTGCGCCGTGTATAGCTTATGTCAGCTGGAAGATAGCCCAGCGCTACCCGGACGCTCGAGTGATGGTAGCCCCGTCCGACGCCTATGTCCCAGATATCAAGGCCTTTGCGGAAACCGTCAACAGCGCATTAGCCTTTGTCATGCCCGGCGCCGACCGGGCATCTAAGACCCCCGATCAGGTCGGGGGTGACGTCATGCCAGAGGTCGGGGGTGACGTCATGCCAGAGGTCGGGGGTAACGTCATGCCCGACTCCGATCGGGCATCTGGTGCCATCGTGACGATCGGCATCACTCCCGACCATCCGGATACGGAGTACGGGTATATCCATGTAGCCGAGTCGGGCGAGGGGATAGTCAAGGTCTCCGAATTCAAGGAAAAACCTTCGCTGGAGGTAGCTGAGCGCTACCTCGCTGAGGGCGGCTATTTCTGGAACGCCGGAATCTTCGTCTATGGAGTCGAGACCATGATCGCCGAACTGCGCTCGTTCGCCCCCTCGATCGCGGCCCTGATGGACGAGCTCGCCCCGGCGCTCTACACTCGGTCGGAGCAGTCGGCTCTCGCCGACATCTTCCCGCGCTGCGAGAAGATCTCCATCGACTACGCCGTGATGGAGCGCTCCTCCCTCGTCTATATGGCCCCTTCCGCCTGGTCCTGGTCCGACCTCGGCTCCTTCGCCGCCATCGAAAAGGTCACCGGCCGTAAACTTAACATTGGTGTGTAAAACCGCCCGAATCGCACACGGGAGAAAACAAAAAAGGATGGCAATTCTGCCATCCTTTTTCGTACACCCTCAGGGGCTCGAACCCTGGACCCATTGATTAAGAGTCAATTGCTCTACCAGCTGAGCTAAGGGTGCATGATGTCAATTTTTGTGACCCGTTCGGGGCTCGAACCCGAGACCCCAACATTAAAAGTGTTGTGCTCTACCAACTGAGCTAACGAGTCCTCCGCCCTAAATGGGATTGCAAAGGTATATTATCCGTTCGAGTTTTCCAAATCTTTTTTCAAATTTTTGCCAGTCACCTTCTCGATGGCCTCGAAAGAGCCCAGGTCGGACCAGGACCAGGAGGAGGGGGCCATGAAGACGAGCGGGGAGCGCTCCATCACGGCGTAGTCGATGGAGATCTTCTCGCAGCGCGGGAAGATGTCCGCGAGAGCGGACTGCTCACCGGGAGTGTAGAGCGCTGGGGCAAGTTCGTCCATCAAGGCAGCGATTGCCGGGACGAATTCGCGAAGTTGCGCTATCATGGTCTGCACGCCGTAGACAAAAATGCCGGCATTCCAGAAGTAGCCGCCCTCGGCGAGGTACTGCTCAGCGACCTCTTTCGATGGTTTTTCTTTGAATTCGGAGACTTTCGCGATGCCTGACGCGGCGCTGACATGTATGTAACCATACTCAGTACACGGGTTGTCAGGAGTAATGCCAATGGTTACAATAGATTTCGCAGAACCAAGAAACTCCAGCGCATCATTAACAGTGCCGGCGAAGGCCTTGATGTCGGGGACATAGGCGTCCGAGGGGGCGACGACGACACGGGCGTCCGGATAACGCTGTGCGATCTTCCAGGAAACATAGGCGATGCAGGGAGCGGTGTTGCGCGCGACCGGCTCCAGCAGAATCTGCTCGTCCGGAATCGCAGGAAGTTGTTCGCGGATGTATTTGTGGTAGGCTGCAGAAGTCACAACCCAGAAGTGGGCCGAAGGGTCCACCGCCAGGAACCTCTCGTAAGTCAACTGAATCAGGGTCTTCCCCACTCCCAGCAAATCCAGGAACTGTTTCGGCTTTTCCGGAGTGCTGATCGGATACAGGCGTGATCCCACGCCTCCTGCCATAATAACTATGTGTGTGTTACTCATTTGCGTACATTGTTGCAAAGCCGTCGTGGAAAGCCTGGAGGGTTTCCGTCAGGTCTGAAGTCAACTCAAAGTAATTCGAAGTCTTATTGCCCGAATAATCGTTGGCGCTGAACCACACCGCGCCCTTGATAGACTGGAGATAGGGATAAGACGAACGGTTGTTGAAGTCCGCGAACATAGCGCTGACCCACGCCGCCTGCTGGGCGACATAGCGCTTCTCCTCTCCCGAGGCAGCGCCGCCCGCGCCGCAGCCGAACTCACTGATAACCCACGGCATAGCGCTGAAAACAGCGCGGCTCTTGGTGTAGAGTTTCATATAGTGGTCGCGGAACGAGGTAAAAGGCAGCGAGTTGCCCTGCTCGTAGGCCGTCAGACCAAGTATCTGCACATAATCGTTTCCGGGATAATATGCCAGATCCTCGCTCCAGTTACTGTAGGGGCACGACACTGCAACGGGATTGAATATCCAGATGCAATTGTCCACTCCCACCTCCTCGAAGATATTGTAGAGATACTTCCAGGTGGCGATGAAGATGTCCGGGTCGCAGAGAGTCATCATTCCGCAGTAACTAGTCCAGTCTGTGTTCATCTCGTTGTTCAAGCGGAACAGCACCGGGTGGCCGTAGGCCTTAATCTTAGTGGCGAGGTCGCGCAGCGCAGTGTCGAACTTCCCTCTCAGGATGTCGAACATAGGCGTGTAACAGGCCAATTTGTTGGACGAACTGACGTTATTATTGTTGTTCGTGTACTGGTAAGAGAACTGCAGCACGGGCTTGCCGTTAAAGCCGTTGCCGCCCGCGAATTCATTCGCCATCTCCAGCGGGAAACCCTGGATGGTGCTGCCCCACGCCAGATGCGTGTATGTGGGCATTATTTCATAGGTATGCCCGAACGCGGCCTCCAGACGCGCCTTTTCGGCTGCAATCCTGGCGTGGTTGGTGTCGTACGAACCGCTGCCAGAATGCACCATGGACGCGGAGAACACTCCGAAATCCAGAGTCTGCTGGTCAATCAGTTTCTGATAATAGGCCTTCGTCTCGGCATTCCAGCGAGGGTTCGGCCTGGCATCCTGCTCTGGCAGGAAGTTCTTCGAACGGCCGTAGTTCGAGATAACCCTGAACGATTTCAGGATCTCCGCGAATTTCAGCGCGTCCGCCTGCGACTTGCACTTATAGAGGAGGAAACCGAACTTCGACCACTGCCCCAGCGGGCGGACCAGCGCGATTTTGTAGAGAGGCATATCCAGGCCCACGGCGTTGATGGAGTAAATGTTCACGCTGCAGCCTTCGATGAGGGTCTCATCGTTTTCCACCGTGGGCGTGATGTACTTCATGTCGTTCTGGCTGATGTAGGTCTGATTCGAGATATAGCGGTCCAGCCACTCCCCCGTGTAAACCCCGTAGTAGTGTTCATTGGGGGTGTAAGGAGTGACGTGCTCGAGAGTCACGCGGAGGTTGAACTTGTCCGAGTAGAATCTCTGCCCATACTTGGCCAACGTGTAATCTATCTTCGGCTCGAGCGACAGCGGAATGGAGAGCGCATAACCGTCGCTCTCGCTGACGAAACGAAGATAACTCTGAGAGTAGAATTCGTAGCGCAAATCAGCAGACGAGGTTCGCATCGAATTGTCGTAGGTCCTCCTATATGAGTTATCCAGCGCGAAGCGCGCCGCCAGCACTATGCTGTCTGCATAAACGGTCAGGGAGTCCGCAAAGCGGTCCTTGAACATACGGGCGATGACGGTCGAGTCCGTGATGTAAGTGTCGTCCAGTTCGAACGGCAGCGGAGTGGGCTCCGGGCCGGGATAGGGACCTGGACCGGGGCCGGGCTCGGGGGTGGGCCTGACCTGCGGATGGCAGGCCGCCACAACCAACGCCAATGCTATTATCCAACCAAACTTACGCATTCGCCTGATTCTTTTCATGTTCTGCCACAAGGGCGTCCGTAAACTTTCTCGAGCGCTCGTAACCGTCGCGCGGCGCGCCCCACATGGACGCGAAAATCAGCGCTCCGATCGCGCCGAATATGATGAAGGTCACGAAGACCCAATGCCAACCGAAGTTGTCCGCGATTACGCCCACGCCGATGGCCGACAGGGCCGAGCCCACATAGCCGCAGATGCCGGCGAGACCGTTCGCCGTGGCCGAGCCGATTCCGATCAGCGCCTGCGGACCGTAGATGCAGAAGCCGCTCATCGCGAGCACGACGGTGGAGAGCACAACCGGCATATCCACGAGCGCGAAGATGCCGAGGAACAGCGACGCGCCCACCATGGAGAAGAGGCACATACGGTGCGATTTGCCCTTGAAGATGTGGTCCGACGCCCAGCCGGCGAAGATGGTGCCCACGATGGCGGACAGTTCGAACAGCGCCACTGACCACGCCGCTCCCTTGATGTTCATGCCGCGGTCCTCAGTGAGGAACTTCGGGCCCCAGTCGAGCACGCCCATGCGAAGGACGTAGACGAATATGTTAGCGATCGAGAGGATCCAGACCCATTTGTTGCGGAAAACCATGTGCGCCAGGAACTTCTTGTGCGCGCCGGGGATCTTTTCGGTCTTTTCCTTGCCGGTCTCGGTGCCCTTGATTTCGGGCAGGCCCACGCTCTGAGGCGTGTCCTTAAGGGCGAGCAGACAGAGGATGGCCGCGCCCACGGCTACGATCGCGGGGATGATGAAGCACATGCGCCAGGCGCCATAGTGACCGGCGTAACTCATAATGCGGGCGGTCTGATCCGCCACGGCCAACTGATCCCAGCCCTTGATGCTCACGGCGAGGTTGCTTGCGATGCGCTGCACTATCTCAGGGTTGCCGCTCATATCCGAGCCCAGACCGGTCATAATCATACCGCAGATTATCACTGCGAGGAAACTTCCTATCGAGTGAGAAGTGTTCCAGATACTCATCTTGGTGCTCAACTCGTTAGGCGCGATCCACTGAGGGAGCATACGCGCGCAAGGCGGATAACCGCAGCCCTGGAAATACTGGTTGAGCACTATCGTGACGCCCATCACGAGGATGAGCATATTGATAAACTGAGGGCCTTCGTGCACACCGGTGATGGCATAACTCAGGTCCACGCCGAAGCCGAAGCAGAAGTTGGCGGCGGCGCAGAGGAAGAGGCCGATGGCCATGAACACTTTCGTGCTGACCTTCTCCACTATGAAACCGTTGATGAAGCGGCTGAGGCCGTAGATCAGCGAGCCTATGGCGATGATGATACCGAAACTGGTGTTGCTGATGCCGTATTCGGCCGTGAGGCCCGGCATAGCGATGGAAAAGTTCTTGCGTACGAAATAGAAGATGGAGTAAACCACCATCGACACGATGATAGTCCACCACTGCCAGAACTTGAAGGATTTATTGGTTTGCATTAAGTTTTTGTGTGTTTTCAAAGTCTATGGCCTGAGCGAGGATGCTCACGGGGTTGCTTACAGGCAGTTTCGTAAAGGCCTCAATCTGCCATTTGCAGGTCTCGCAGTCAGTGATGACCGTTTCGGGTTCGGCTGTCTTGATGTCCTCGAAGAGTTTCTGGCCGATTTCCTTGGACCATTCGTAGTTCTCTTTCTTGAAGCCGAAGGTGCCGCTGATGCCGCAGCAATTCTGGTCCAGGACGGTCAGTTCCAGGCCGGGGATCTGGCGAAGTAACCTGATGGAGTACTGCTGCCAGCCCATCTTCTGCATATGGCAGGGGGTGTGGTACACCGCTTTCAGTTTGAAGTCCGGCCTGAAGGCGAGTTTAATCTCGCCTGCTTCGATCTTATCGTAGAGCCATTTGACGGCGAGCTGGATGTTGTCGCGGACGTCTGCGTTTTGAAGACCAAGAACGTGGTCATACTCATCACGCATAGTGAAGGTGCAGGTGCTGGAGGTCGTAAGGACTTCAGTCCCCGCTTTTCTGATTGAATCCAGATTGAGGGTCGCCTGTTTGCGGGCCTGGTCGCCGAAACCGTTGGCGATAAGGGCCACTCCGCAGCATTTTTCCTTCTCGAGCAGTTTAACGCCGTAGCCGCAGGCGTTCATCAAGCGCACGAAATCCTTTCCGAGTTGCGGGTAATTGTAATTCACATAGCAGCCGTGGAAATAATGGATCTTGTGCGGGAATGCATCCTGGAAGTCGGCGGCGTGGTGCTTAAACCAGGTCGTGAACTTCTGGGTGCTGTATTTGGGGAAGGTGCGCTTTTCGCTGATGCCGAGGACACCGTCCATGACGGATTTCGTGATGCCGAGGCCGAGCACGGGGTTCGCGAGACCGGCGAGCGGCACGGTCATCGAACCGACGAGGTCGGTGGATGCGAGCATACGGTCTCGCAGGGGGTGCGAGGGCTTGCCGTACTTGAGCCTGTTCACGGCGATAATGTCCGCCACCTTCACGCCCGAGGGGCACACCACCTCGCAGCGCTTGCAGTTCAAGCAGAACTTGAGGGAATAGTCGAAGAATTCCGGATCCTTAAGGCGATAGCGCTCTCCGTCCGGGCCGGCCTGCTTCGGGCCGGGATAGTAGGGATTCACGGCGTGCATAGGGCACACGTCCGTGCAGAGATTGCACTTGAGGCACATCTCCAGGTTCGCCGCGCTGATATTGGTTTCCTGCATATCCCCTACTTTTTAGCGATTATATCTCCTTCCGCGAACAAATTGTCCACGGCTTTTCCGTCTTTAAGCACATGCCAGAGCACGTCCGTTTTCACGCCGAACTTTTCGAACGGCTGAGGCGCGAAGAAATCTTCGTCGCACCATTTCTCCGGATCCTGCTCATACTGAACGTCAGCGCCGAACACCGGCTCCCAGACATGGTTCATATCCGATTTCAGACCGCCCGACACGAGACGCCCGGCGGCGAGGATATATTGATCTGCCGTGAGAGGCGTATTCCCGAGGTTTTCCGTGAACATACGGGCCACGGTGCCGTCTTCGTTCCATTCGACCTTCTTCACCGCATCCGAACACAAAAGAGTGCCGCCGGCTTTGACGAACTTCGCCCTGTTTTCAGGCGAGACGCCGACCAGGCCGCCGCGTGCGATAAGGCACACGGACTTCCCTTCCGCTATGCTCCGGAGGCCGAGTTCGGCGTCTTTAGGGTCGCCGCCTATGATAATTACATCGAATTTCATTTTGCAGCCTCCTTATACAGATTTCTCATATGTTCGGCCTCGCGCATCTGGTCTCCCCAGCACACGGGCTTGATGCCTTTCCAACGCTCGCGAAGGAAGTCTTTCGCGAGTTCGGATGCTTTTTCGGGAGTCCCCAGTTCTTCAGCCAGCACTTTCGCTGCTCTCAGAACGCAGAACGAACTCTGGCAGGTTCCCATGCCCACGCGAGTGCGCCTGCGAAGATCGTCCAGAGTTTCTACTCCAAGTTCTTTGACCGCATAGGCTATCTCCGCGCGGGTGACGTGTTCGCACTCGCAGATTTCTTCGGAGTTCTTGAAGTCCATCTTGAGGACCTCGCCGCCGTGACGGTTGAACGCGGCCTTCTGCCCCACCGTCCAGGTTTTGTGCGGAAGTTTCTGAGCCTGAGGCTCCGAGCCGGGCAGAGGAAGTATCGCAGTTTCGCAAGGCTTTTCGAGTCCGAGTTTCTGGCAGATAAGGTCTGTCGTCTGCTCGGCCATAAGCCTGTAAGTCGTTAGTTTTCCGCCAGTTATAGAGATGAAGCCCCTTATTCCGTCGCGTTTTGCATGGTCCAGGAGCACTATTCCGCGGCTTACGTTGCGTCCGGAAGGGTCGCTGTCGTCTGCGACCAGCGGCCGGACGCCCGCGTACGCGCGAATGATGCGAGTGGTCGCCAGCGACGGCACTAGTTTGCAACCCTCGGTGAGCAGGATTTCCACTTCTCTGCGGGTCACTCTCATATCGTCGCATTCCTCGAACGGAACCTTATCGGAGGTAGTTCCGATAACGCTCACCACATCTCCCGGAACGAGAATATCCGCATTCGCCGGCTTGCGGCAGCGGTTGATGACCATCTTAGCCGCGCGGTGTCCGAAGACCAGCAGCGCACCCTTGGAAGGCAGCATACCTATGTGCGCGCCCGCAAGTTCGGCGATATGCGCGCCCCAGATGCCTGCGGCGTTCACGGTGTAATGTGCTCTGATATTCTTGATTTCACCGGTGTGGACGTTTCTGATTCTGACGCCCGTGATGGTGACCATTTCTTTGAGGAATTCCACCACTTCCCAACCGGTGAGGATGTCGGCGCCGTGAAGGCGGGCGTCCAAGACATTGGCCGCCACGAGCCGGAACGGATCGACCGACGCGTCGGGCACCTTCACGGCGCCGATAATCTCCGGGTTGATCTCGGGCTCGAGTTTGAGAGCGAGTTTCGGGTCGATTGCTTCCGCCTTGATGCCCGCGGCCTTGCAGCATTCCACGAACTTCGCCTGATATGCCAGGTCGTCTTCCGGAAGGGTGATGAACAGACCCTCGGTCTCTTCCACACACGATGCGGCTATTCTTCTAAGGATGAGATTCTCGCCGATACACTCCGCGGCTGATTCGCGGTCGTTCACCGCATATCGCGCGCCACTGTGCAGCAGGCCGTGGTTTCGCCCGGAGGCTCCGTCCGCGATGTCGGCGCGCTCCACGAGCAGCGTCCTGAGCCCTCGCAGCGCACAGTCGCGCGCCGTTCCGGCTCCCGTCGCCCCTCCGCCTATGATGATCACATCGTATTCCGTTCTCATAGCACACAAATATAACAAATAATGAGTATCTTTGGAATATGAAATCAGGCAAAATCCTCCTTGTTGTTTGCGTGCTGCTGGCAGTTTCCTGCGTGGGACGCAACCAGTCACAGAAGAAAGCGCCTATCCAGACCATGCAGTTGCAGGTCCCAGTACCTCCATCGATGATGGAGGATTCGCAGGAGAGGGCAGAGTACGTTCTGGAGCATTATTGGCAGAACTACAAACCTGAGATCGACAGCGTCTCGCTTGAGCAGGCGTTCACCAACTGGGTGGCGCTGACCGAGTATGCCAGCCGCCCGCTGGCGATCAAGTCGCTTTGCGCGGGCTACGACAAAGCCCCGGAGCGCATCCTTCCTCTTGCGGAGAAATATCTCTACGACCCGAATTCGCCCTATCGCGACGAAGATTTTTACGGCGCGCTCGCAGCCCATATCGGTACACCCGAAATGCTGGCCCTGGCAAAAGCCTGTTCCCTTAATGCAGTCGGCACCAAGGCCGCGGACTTCATCTGGGAAGACGCTCGTGGCCGCCGGCATCACCTTTATGACATCAAGGCGGAATACACGGTTCTGTTTTTCAGCAATCCCGGCTGCGATGCATGCAAAGAGATAATCGATACCATGATGGGCATCGAGTTTATCACCACTCCGATGGAATCCGGTTATCTCGCGGTTGCGAATATCTACATAGATGAGGACCTCGATGCGTGGAGGGAGTACCTGCCGCACTATCCGAAAATGTGGCACACCGGCTTCGATCCGCTGTTTTCTTTAAGAAATGACAGCGTCTACCATATCCGCGCGATTCCTTCCGTGTATCTCCTCGGACCGGACAAAACCGTCCTGCTCAAAGACGCGCCCACTGAACGACTTATCGACAAACTTGAACAAGTTTTACCTCTATGACACCCTACATCCACGAAGTTAAATACTACGAATGCGACAGGATGGGAATCACGCACCATTCCTATTACGCACGTTTTATGGAAGAAGCCCGCATCGACCTGCTGAACCAGCTGGGCTATCCCTTCGAGAAGATGGAGGAAGAAGGCATAGTTTCGCCCGTGGTGTCATTGTCTATCGACTTCAAAAAGCCGACTACTTTCCCCGATAAGATCGAGATTGAGGTCCGCGTCAAAGAAATGTCGGATTTGAAGGTCACCTTCGCCTACACTATGAAATCCTGCGGCGCGCTCGTCTGCAGAGCTACCAGCACCCACTGCTTCCTGGGCCCCGGCCACCGTCCCGTCGTCTACGCCGACAAGTGGCCCGATCTCACCGCCAAACTCTCCCAACTATCTCTATAAGTTTTCTTCAAATCCGCAGAACTGCCACACACCAGCCATACCCACAAGTACTTCTGGTGCAAGTCAATGTGTGGCTGGGGGCAAAATTGCCATCAGCCACACGTCTGCCAGCCATAGAAGCTATTACAAGGGGAGTGAACGTGTGGCACTCGTGAGAAACATGAAGCACTCCAGCGACTGGAGTTCCGTTGGAGGGAGATTTGCTGGGGTTAGATTGCCTTCTTATAGCACCTTCTGCGCATGTAGAACTGCGGGTTGTAGGGGGCGAAGATGTTCATAACACGGTAGTTGTCTTCGAGCTGAGGGTTATTGTACATAATCTTGACTCCCCTCTTCTTGCAGTTATCCAGAATGAACCTGAACATGGGCATAAACGCGCCCTTGTTCTGGTAGTCCGGATGGACGCCTATCATCAGCGCCTCCAACTCTTCATTGCGGCCCTTGACTGCACGCAGAAGCGGAATCCAGCCGAACGGGAACAACTTACCCTTGTTCTTGCGGAGCGCCTTTGCCGGCGAGGGCACGCAGACCGCGAAGCCGACTATATTGTCCTCCGAATCCACGAGTATGCAGAGGAAGTCCGGATCCATCAAGGCGCCGAAATCGCGGAGGATATTCTCGATCTGACCGTCGGTCAGGGGGATGAACTCATAGAGAGGGGCGAAAGACTCGTTGTAGGTGTGGAACAGTTTCAGACCGTAACGCTCGACCATTTTCTTGCCGCTCATGCCGGTCACGCAGTGAAGACCGTAGCGCTTCTCCACCATCTCCGCTGCGCGGTAGATGCGGCTGTCGTCGTCCGGGAAAGTCACCGTGCGCTGGATCCAGTCTGCGTCCTTCTCGAAGCCGATCTGCTCGAGTAGAGGTCCGTAGTAGTCGTAGTTATAGATAGTGGTGAAAGGCGCGAAGCGGTCGAAACCTTCGACCAGCATGCCTTCCTTGTCCATGTCCGAGAAACCGAGCGGCCCCACGATGCTGTCCATGCCCTGCGACTTGCCCCAATCAGCGACCGTGTCGATCAGCGCGCGAGCCACATCCACGTCGTTAACATAGTCTATCCAGCCTTGCCCCAGTGCTCGTTCGCGCGAGGATTGATGATGCCGGTCACACGGCCGACTATCTTTCCGTCCGGGCCATAGGCCAGCCACGACCGAGCCGTGCAGAACTCGAACGCTGCATTGCCTTCCGGGGTGAGGCTGGTCACCTCATCGGCTTCGATTGCGGGGGTATAGTAAGGGCAGTCTTTGTAGAACTCGTTCTGCCAGTGTACGAACTGCTTCAGTTGCTTTTTGGTCGTTACTTCGACTATAGTAGGTTTCATATCTTACTGTTTCAGTACGCCGCAAATTTAAAGGAAAAATCGTAAATTTGGGATATGCTACGCGAAGAAACCGTTTTCGGGCCCATCAAGAGCCGCCGCCTGGGGAATTCCCTCGGCATCAATCTCCTGCCCCAGAAAGGCAAATTCTGTAATTTCGACTGCATCTACTGCGAATGCGGCTGGAACAAAGACGGGCTGGACGACAAAATCCTCCCTACTGCCGCCGAAGTGCGCGGCAAACTCGAAGACAAACTGACGGAACTGCTTCTGGACGGCACGCCGATAGACAGCATCACCTTCAGCGGTGACGGCGAACCCACCCTCAACCCGGAATTCCCGCGCATTATCGAAGACACGCTCAAACTGCGCGACGCCTTCTGCCCCGGCGCGAAGGTCAGCGTGCTGAGCAACGCCACACGTGCGCATATTCCCGAAATCAGATCGGCCCTACAGAAGGTGGACAACCCGATAATGAAAATCGACGCCCCCACGGACGAACTCGTCGCGCTGATCAACCACCCCGCCCCGGGCTACAGCCTCCGGAGGGTCATTGAGGCACTCGAAAAGTTCGAGGGGAATTTCATTCTTCAGACCATGTTCCTGCGAGGCCCGCGCTTTGATAGCGGCGCCCCCGAGGTAGTCGGCCCGTGGATGCAGATCGTCCGCCATCTCAAGCCCCGCGAGGTGATGGTCTACACCATCGACCGCCCCACCCCCGAAGATGGCCTGCTGCCGTTCACTCAAGCGGAACTGCAAGCGCTCGTGCAGCCGCTCATCGACGAAGGCCTGAAAGTGCAGGTCAGAGGATCTAAGAAATAACCGCGCGGTTCTCGCGACCGTCCACGCATATCTCGAGCGGCTCGCTCAGGCGGACGTGGCGCAGGTAGGCCGTTTCTTCCACGGCGGGCATCGCATCCAACGCAGCGAAATCCAGCATGTCGGTCGACGGCCGGCCGAACGGATCGACGTTGATATAGCCCACGTTGAACGAGGTCAGGTTCTGGAAGAAGTGCGTGCCCTGGCTCGGATCCACCCTGAAGTTCTCCAGGCAGCACTCCACGAGCACGCGCGCTTCGGAGATGTCGCTCCACTTCACAGGCACGCCGAGAGTCGGGATACTGGTGCCCCAGCGGCCGAAACCGATGAGTGCGTAGCCGCGCTTGCCCGCCTGCATCCGGGCGTTGAGCTCGGTGATCTCCCCTGCTATTTCCCTGGTCTTGAGGGTGTCGAACGCCTCTCGCTTGAGGTAGACTATATCCTCCACGCTACCGACCGGCTGCTGTATCAGGAATTCGACCTGCGGCTGTCGGATAAGGGCGAGGAGGACCTGGATACGCTGAGCCGCGATGCTCTCGGTCGGGACCAGTACCTGACGCCCTACCAGACCTACTTTTACGACACCATGCTGTATTCCCCGGCGCAGACCGCCACCAGCAATCCCTTCACCCTGCGCTTCCCG
>CAJOJC010000070.1:0-8427 GCA_905234775.1 uncultured Bacteroidales bacterium
TTGGCGACAAGGGAATTAACAGGGCAGGGGAGTTTGAGGGGGTACGCTTGTAGCACGGTGGGTAGAGGTTAGAGGAGCGAAGCGACGTTGGCGCCATCAGGCGCCGGTCGGAACGTCAGCGAGATGTCGAAGACATCGAAGCAGTGGAGACCAGGGGGTGTCGGGGGAGCGTAGCGCCCCCGTAGAGAATAGTTGGGCCGCAGGCCCAATCTCGACGGAAAAAGGGCTCGGAGAATCCGAACCCTTTTTTCGTCGAGAAGAGGCGACTCGAACGCCCGACCCCTACGTCCCGAACGTAGTGCGCTACCAACTGCGCTACTTCTCGAGCTTGTTGATATAAACCTGGATACCGCTCTTGAGGTTGGCCGCTTTGTTTTTGTGGATCACGCCGATTTTGGCGAGTTTGTCGATCTTAGCGAAAACTGCGGGTGCTGCAGCCTGAGCTGCTTCTTTGTCCTTAGTGTTGCGGATATCGCGGATAGCGTTCCTAGTTGTCTTTGCATAATACTTGTTATGCAATCTGCGCCTCTCGCCCTGACGAGCGGCCTTGTCTGCTGAAGCTGTGTTTGCCATTATTGTACTTTTTTATATTTTCTGGTAGTGGGTAGGAGAATCGAACTCCTATTGCAAGAATGAAAATCTTGAGTACTAGCCGTTATACGAACCCACCAAAAGGACTGCAAAGATAGAAATAATATTCAGTCTTCCATTCCCATGAATAAAGTAGCGATTCTACCTGCCTCAGAAGCTGCCTCTTATTGCATTTCGGGGCATACACCCAGGCCTCTGCAACGATGATTTCGGAGCCGTCCGGCGAATAGAAGGAGTGCGACACGAACGGACCTCCCATGTAGTCGCCCTGAACTTCCCACATTCCGTGGGTCTCGGCGAAGCTGATACCCTGGTACCTGAGGAAGCGGGTTTGCGGCTTCCAGTAGTCGCCGGTGATCATGTAGGTTCCGTCGAACATTCCGGGGACGTTCTCTTTCATCACTTCGTTGCGACGGGCGATGATAACATCGTTGTCGAAATCGTCGCCGGTGACGGGAAGGCGGTAGACGAAGATGCCCTGAGTGATTTTGTCGCGGTCGTAGGAGATCCAGGCGAAGTTGTGGTCTATCTTACGGAGTTTGTAGCCGGTAGGGACATGGACAGAACCGCCGAAGACGCGGGCCACCTTAGGGTAGACGTCGGCATTTTCATAGCGGCGGGTATTGGCGATGACGCGGTTGCGCTCGGCCTGCTCGATGGCCCCGACTATGAACTCGGAATCCGCCCTGAGGACAGAATCTGCCTGCTCGGAGGTACGGGCGCGGACGAGGAGAACACACTGGGGTTTCGCCCATTTGTTCTGGAGAATCTGTACTCCGGGATAGTTGTTCTGAGGGTGAAGGTCGAAGAAGACAATATTGCGGTGGACCTTGAACATATCGGCCTCGAATCCGGCGTGAGTTACATGAGTTACGGTATATCTGTACTCTTTAACCGGCAAAAAGGGGTATTCGTCTTCGAGAACGTCGTGGATGGCCTGCCCGAGGGCGCCGTCCCAGTCTGCTTTCTCGATAACGCACAGCACTTCGCCTGCCTTACCGCTTACATTAGGCAGCAGGGGAGCAGAAGGTTTGCAGCTCGTTGCGAGCGCAAAAATCAGCGTAATTAGTATGAATAAACTCTTTTTCATGTCGCCAATATAAAAAAAATCAACGGATTAGCCTCATTATGTCGTTGCCGAAAGCGAGGAACATCAGGGCAAACAGCAGTACCATACCGATAAGCTGCATGATGTAGAGGAACTTGTCGGAAGGTTTGCGGCCGGTAATCATCTCGTAGAGGGTAAACAATATATGTCCGCCGTCGAGGCCGGGGATGGGGATGAGATTCACGACGCCCAGCATGATCGAGAGCAGGGCGAGGATGTTGAGGAACTGATACCAGTCCCATTTCCCCGGGAATACCTGGCCGATGGCGATGAAACTGCCGACTGACTTATAGGCCTTGGTAGAAGGTTTGAAGACCATCTTAAGGTCGCTGAGGTAGCCGCTGATAGTAGAGCCGGTGCGCTTGAGGCCGGCCGGGATCGCGGCGAGTCCGTCGTAGGTCTGGCGCTTGACGGAAGGCGGGGTGACGAAGACGCCTACCCGGCCGGCCGTGTCGACCTGGAGCTGAACTTCGGAGACGACGCCGTCGCGGCGGACTGTGGCGGTGACGGTCTGCCCGGCGTGGTCGCGAAGGATGGGCGAAGCGTCCTGGAGGTAGCGGGCGTCATGGCCCTCGATCCGGAGGACGGCGTCGCCCTTCGAAAGGACGGCGGAATTGGCCTCGGACGATAGCGAGTCCACGACGAAGGGCATGGCCAGATCGAACATGAGCGGGGAATTAAGGACATCGCCTATCATCGACTGGTCGATATAGAGGCGGACGGTGTCGGCCCCGCGAAGAACGGTAGCGCAGCGGACTTCCCGGCGCGCGAGATCGGCCTGTAGCATCCCAAAATCTTCGGGGACATAGTCGTCCAGCTTAAGGATTCGGTCGCCGGGCTTGAAGCCCATCTCGCGCGCGAGTTCGTTGGGATAGACCGCCGAATCCGCGTTGCTGATGTAGGCAGTTCCCCAGATCCCGCAGATCGCGCTGTAGACCAGAATCGCGAAGATGAAGTTGAACAGCACGCCGCCCGCGAGCACGAACAGCCGCTGCCATGCCGGTTTAGTTCGGAACTCCCAAGGCTGGGGGTCGCGCTTGAGCTGGCCCATGTCCATGGATTCGTCAACCATGCCCGCTATCTTGCAGTAGCCGCCGAAGGGCAGCCAGCCGATTCCGAACTCGGTCTCACCCCAGCGCCAGCGGAGCAGGGCCTTCCCGCCCACGTCGAAGAAGAGGTAGAACTTCTCCACCCGGATGCCGAACATGCGGGCGAAGAGGAAGTGTCCGAATTCATGGACTATGATGAGGATGGACAGTGCAAGGATCACTTGCAGAGCCTTGAAGAGAGCGACCATATACCAACTAAATCAATTCTTCGGCGCGGCGGAGAGTTTCTTCGTGTGTCGCGAAGATGTCGCCGGCCGACGGATCGGCTGCAAAAGTCGCACCGCTGAGACATTTTTCGATAAGGTCGGTGATGCCGTAGAAGCCGAGCCGGCCCGCGAGGAAGGCGCGCACGGCGACTTCGTTCGCTGCGTTCAGCACGCAGGGCATGTTCCCGCCGCGCGTAAAGGCCTCGCGGGCCAGCTGCAGGTTCGGGAAACGCTCCGGATCCGGCGCCTCAAAATGTAAAGCGCCGAGTGACGCGAAGTCAAGCTTTTTATTACCTACTGACAATCTGGCAGGGAAGGAGAGGGCGAAGCCGATAGGCTCGCGCATGTCCGGGCAGCCCATCTGGGCGATGACGGCGCCGTCTTCGAACTCGACCATCGAATGGATGATGGACTCTGGATGGACGACGACGTTCACCATCTCGGGGGTGACGTCGAACAGCCAGCAGGCCTCGATGAGTTCGAAGCCCTTGTTCATCATGGTCGCGGAATCGATAGTCACCTTCGCGCCCATATCCCAGTTCGGATGTTTCAGCGCGTCGGCCGCAGTAGCGGCGGCTATCTGCTCGCGGCTCCAGGTCCTGAACGGGCCGCCGGAGGCCATGAGATGGATCTTTTTCACTTCGTTGCCCTGAGCCGCGAGCAGACACTGGAAGATTGCGGAATGTTCGCTGTCGACCGGCAGGATCACGGCGTTGTGTTCGCGCATGGTCCGGGTCACGAGCGAGCCTGCGGCGACCAGAGTCTCCTTATTCGCGAGGGCGACCACCTTCCCGGCTTCGAGCGCGGCGAGGGTGGGGCGGAGGCCGCTGAACCCGACCATGGCCCCGACGACTATGTCGATTTCGGAGCTGCGGACGAGTTCGCAGAGGCTGTCGGTTCCGGCGAAGACCTTCGAATCAGTGTCTTTCAAACGCTCGCTCAGAGCGGGATACAGGCTCTCGTCGCAGACGACGACGTTGTTGGCATCGAACTCGCGGGCCTGGCTCTCGAGCAGGTCGACACTGGTGTTGGCGCTGATGAGCTGGACCTCGAAGAGGTCGCGGTGTTGACGGATTACGTCAAGCGCCTGGGTCCCGATAGAGCCCGTGGAGCCGAGGATAGCTATTCTGCGTTTGGAGGCCATTAGAACGAGATGTACTTAGTCGGGTCAATAGCTTCGCCCTTGTACCAGAGCTCGAAGTGGAGGTGTGCTCCTGTAGTAAGGGAGCCGGTGTTTCCAACCTGGGCGATGGGGGTTCCGGCGGTGACTTTGTCGCCCTGCTTCTTCAGCAGCTTACTGTTGTGTTTGTAAGTAGAAAGGATATCGCCTTCGTGTTGGATGGTGATAGTATAGCCATATTCGTCGCTCCAGCCGGCCGCGACTACGGAGCCGTCGAGAACAGACTTGATAACGCTGTTCTTAGGGGCGGTGATATCTACCGCAGGATGTGAGGCTATGTCGTAGCCGTTTGAGATAACACCCTTAAGCGGAGTGAAGAAGTGGACGCCCTCGATGGGGAGGTGGCGCTGGGCTCCGGACGATACGCCGAAGGCCTCTTCCTTGTTGACCTTAGCCCTGAGGAGGGAGTCGCGGGTCTTGAGGTACTTTTCGTTTTCGCGCTGGAGGTAGCGGGTGCTGTTGTTGTTTACTATACTGTCGAGAACGAGAGTCTGCTCTCCGCCAAGAACCCTGGAGAGGTTCTCCGAGTACATCTGCCAGCGGGTCATCGCGGTCTCGAGCGAGTCGATCTTGATCGCGTTCTGGATTGCCTGGCGGCGGAAATTAGCGTCCGGGTAGCCGGGGACGGTGTGGCGCAAGGGGGTGAAAATCACCAATGCGTAGATACCGCCTACCAGCGAGCAGAGGCAGAGAATTACTGCTACCAGAAAGCCCACACGGGTCACCCGGAACGAGTAAACTTTTTCGTGTGACTCGTCGTTTGTAACCGTAAGGCGGTAGCGTTTAATCTTATTTTGTCTTCCCATTCTTTTTTGATTAAATTTGTGCAAATATGGACAGAATTATAGGAATAGACTACGGGAGCGCGCGCACCGGACTTGCAGTGAGCGATCCCCTGCAGATATTCGCTTCTGCCCTGGAGACATTGCCGTCTGCAAAGATAATAGAATATCTCCAAAAATACTCCGAGTCTGAGAGGATAGTCCTTTTTGTGGTGGGTAAGCCGCTGCAGCTGGACGGAACTCCGGCCCAGACCGCGCATCAGGTAGAGAGTTTCGTGGGACAGCTTAAGAAAGCCTTCCCCGGAGTCCCGGTCGAGTACGAAGACGAACGCTTCACTTCGGTCCTGGCCCATCGCGCGATGATAGACGGAGGAATGAAGGCCTCGCGCCGCAGAGATAAGAAGGAGGTAGACAAAATCAGCGCGGCGATAATTCTCCAAAGTTATCTGGATAGGAAGAAATGATACAACCAATTTATTTATACGGATCGGAAGTCCTCCGCAAGAAAGCGGAGCCGGTCGACCTGAACGACAAAGAGGGAATAGCTGCCCTCGTCCAGGATCTTAAGGATACGCTCAAAGTCAGCGAAGGCTGCGGCCTCGCAGCGCCCCAGATAGGCGTTTCGAAAAGAGTCCTGATAGTAGACGGAGACGAAGTCGCGGAGACTTATCCTTACCTGAAGGGCTTCAAGAGAACTCTTATCAATCCTGTAGTCGTAGCTGAATCCGAAAAGAAATGTGAATTCGCGGAAGGCTGCCTCAGCATCCCCGGAATCTATTCAGACGTAGTAAGGCCTGCGGAGCTTACCGTAGAGTATTACAACGAGGCCCTGGAAAAAGTTACCGAGACCTTCGACAAGTTCGGCGCAAGGATGATCCAACACGAAATGAGCCACCTGGACGGCGTCCTGTTCACGGACCTAGTCCCGCCCATCCGCCGGAAGATGATCTCCAGCAAACTTATCGGAATCGCAAAAGGAAAAGTATCGACACATTATAAATCACGCATCAAATAACACTAAAATGGGAGCATTTCATGCATATGACATCCGTGGTATCTACGGAGTCGACTTCGACAAAACCACGGCCTACAAGGTAGGTTATTTCCTGCCCTCTCTCCTGAAGACTGACAAGGTCCTCGTGGGCCGCGACTGCCGTACCTCTTCAGACGAGATCCACGACAACCTCATCAAGGGAATCACAGACGCCGGAGCAGACGTCTACGATATCGGCCTGAGCAGTACGCCTATGGTCTATTTCGCTACTGCGAACTACGGCTTCAACGCCTCCGTACAGATTACTGCATCACACAACCCCGCCGAATACAATGGAATGAAAGTCTCCCGCGAGAACGCCCTGCCCGTCGGATACGACGCCGGCCTAGGCCAGATCAAGGAGTGGATCGAAGAGGGTCGCGAGACCCCTATCGCCGCTAAGCGCGGAACAGTCTACGAGAAAGACATCCACAAAGACTATATCGACTTCATGCTGAAGTACAAGGGTGACTACAGCGATCTGAACATCGCCTTCGACCTCTCGAACGGTATGGCCAACCTCTTCGCAAAGGAGATTTACGGCGAGAAGCCCCACTACCTGTTCGATACCCTCGACGGCCGTTTCCCGAACCACGAACCGAACCCGCTCGTGGCGAAGAACGTGGAGCCGCTGAGGCAGCTCGTGAAGAAAGTAAAGGCAGACATCGGCGTTATCTACGACGGCGATGCAGACCGAGTAATGTTCGTGGACGAAAAGGGCGATTTCGTCGCTCCCGACCTCGTAATCGCGATGATGGCGAAGTACTTCTGCGATGAGAGGGGAGCCAAGAATCCGCTTGTCCTTCAGGAAATCCGCAGCTCAAAGGCCGTAGCCGAGTACCTGCAGAAATACAATGCAGACGTCCATACATGGAGAGTGGGCCGCGCCTTCGCCGCCCCGAAACTCCGCGAGATCGACGGCCTCTGGGGAGGCGAGTTAGCGGGCCACTATTACTTCAAGGATTTCTTCTACTCAGACAGCGGACTCCTCGCTTCGATGATAGTCCTGAGGATTGTCGCCGCCCTGAAGAAAGAGGGCAAGACCTTCAGCCAGCAGATCGCAGAGATCGCCGGTTACGAGAACTCGGGCGAGATCAACTTCAGGCTGGAAGACAAAGCCGGCGCGATGAAAGCCGTCTGCGATCACTTCCGCAAGGAGCTCGGCGAGCCCCAGAAGTTCATGGACTTCGACGGCTTCCGTCTGGAATATCCTACATGGTGGTTCAACGTCAGGCCTTCGAATACCGAGCCCTATCTGAGGTTCATCTGCGAGGCTACTACTCAGGAAGAACTTCAGGCCAGGATAGCCGAAGTAAGCGACATCCTTGTAAACAAGTTCGGCGGAATCCGCAGCTAGGCTATGTACGAGGCTGTGTTCTTCGATCTGGACGGCACCCTTTACGATAAGTCGGGGATGCCGGCCAGGTTTATATGGGCTGCTCTCAGGAGCGGCTGCCTGCGTCTGTTGGCGCGGGAAAGATAGAATGGATTTCGTACATCCAAAAAGCCTGCTTCATACGAGACACTTTTCACAGAAATCGCCAAGGGCAGCCGCTATTCAGCAGACGAGGTCCGGAAGTGGTATCACGACTGGTATATGCCCACCATGGTCCGCCTGCTGGAGAAACACTACAAGATAGACGGAGAGACGGTCGCCATGGCCGCAGACTTCAAGGCCAAGGGCGCGAAGATCGCAGTTCTTTCTGACTACGGTTGCGTCCGGGAGAAGCTTGTAGCCCTCGGCGGAGATCCGGCGATGTTCGATGCGCTGCTCGACTCGCCCTCGATCGGGGGCTACAAGCCGTGCCCGGACGTCTTTCTCGCCGCCTGCGCGGCGCTGGGCGCCGACCCTACCCGCTGCGCGCTGGTCGGCGACCGCCCCGACACCGACGGCGGCTGTACAGCTGTCGGAATGACATATATTCAAAAATGAACAACATAGCAGTTTATACTCTGACTTCGGCGCTCCATGATCAGGCTGCGCTGGAGGCTTCGACCAGTAAGTTCCTGAAAGAAATCTTCCCTGAAGGGGACTTCGACCTGAAAGGCGCCGATTACGACGATTTCGGTACTCATGTCCTGGATCTGATCTATGTCAGGACAGGCGGTACTGAGGGAGAGTTCCTTAAACTGCTTCCCAAACTGAAAAACGTAAAGCACTTTTACCTTTTGACTTCCGGTAAGAGCAACTCCCTCGCTGCGTCGATGGAGATACTTTCTTACCTGAACCAGAACGGCCTGAGCGGAGAGATACTCCACGGCGGCGGCCTGGCGGAGCGCATCCAGTCGCTTGCCGGCGCCCGCGCGGCCCGCGGCTCCCTCCGGGGCAAGCGCCTCGGAGTCCTCGGCCGCCCCTCCGACTGGCTGATCTCCAGCTCCGCCGACCCCGTCGCCGTGGAAGCGAAGCTCGGCCTCGAG
>CAJOJC010000070.1:8619-13917 GCA_905234775.1 uncultured Bacteroidales bacterium
GCTGACTTCCGTCCGGAATACGGGCTGCCTCGCACTCGCCCGCCTCAATGCCGCCGGAATCCCCGCTGCGTGCGAGGGAGATGTCCCCGCCCTGCTCGCGATGATGATAGCGAACGAAGTCACCGGCTCCACCGGTTTCATGGCCAATCCCTCGCGAATGGACCCTGCGACCGGAAAGATCGTCTTTGCCCACTGTACATTGCCGCTTGACATGACCGACAGCTACGCGCTGGACACGCACTTCGAGTCCGGGATCGGCGTCGGAATCAAGGGCCACATCCCTTCATGGCCGGTAACGGTCTTCAAGGTCTCGGGCGACCTCGGCCGCGTCTTCATCGCCGAAGGCAAGATCCTTCGCAACCTCGACGAGCCCGACCTGTGCCGCACGCAGATCGAGCTGCAGCTCGACGACCCTTCGCTCGTGGGCTCATACTTCCTCACCGCCCCCATCGGCAACCACCACATCATCGTCCCCGGCCGCTGCGCCGCTGCCCTTCAGGCATTTTTCCGCTTACTCTAAAGTCCTACCCATATGAAACGGTCAAAGTTTATAACCATACTCACGGCGGCGCTCTGCGTCTGCGCCGTGGGCTCGTGTGATTTCCTCGAGGGCCTGATTCCCGCAGACACTCCTCAGGACGAGCAACCCGACGACAAACCCGATCCGGACGCGATAGACTGGAGCGACCCTGACTGGTATTCGACCAATTTCTGGGAGAGGACAGACCGGCAGAAGGCGGGCCTGCGCGGCCCAGTGAAGAAATGGCACATCGGCAACTATACCACCTACGACGAATATGAGTATGACGTCGCCGGTCACCTCATCCGTGAGGCTTATGTCGATACCGAGAAACCCGAGTACAACCATGAATGGCACTACACCTACGACTCGGCCGGCCACAGGACGAAGAAGGAGTACGTCTGCAGCGACCTTGATTATTCCGTCTATACTATCTACGAGTATGAGAATACCGGCAAGTTCGTGGCTACGGACTATTTTATGATGGGCCCGGAGATTTCAGACGCCGAGAACGGAATTCGAAAGGACCTTTCCCGTACTTTGGAGGTTTCGGAGGATCCTTACTCCAAGTCATGCCTGGAAGCCGTCTACACTTTCGGCGCAGATGGTAACCTTCGCGTCAGGGAGTCTTCATATACTCTTTACCCCGGTTCGGACGAGAAAGACAGCGAGTTGTCTTTCGAGTACACAGTCGTCTACGAGAACGGTTACCCAAAGAGCCTCGATGACGTTCATCTAAGCTTCAACGTAGTGAATATCACCTATTATCCCAACGGTATGTATAAGGACTTCGAGTTCCTTAACAACAATTCCTATAACTACGAGACCGGTAAAGACAGACATACCTACAGGATGCTCGACAATCCCCGCTATATGGCAGTTGAGAGCTTCGCTCTGGGCGGGATGGCATCATACATCAGCCTTACCCCGAAGTGGATGAGAAAGATCTATGACGAACACTACGACATAGTCCGCAACGAAGAGAGCTTCGGCTCCGACGACTATGTTGAGGGTGCCGAACCTACCTACGTAGACACCTGGGAGGACTACACCTACGACAAGTACGGCAACTGGACCACCCGTCTCGAGACCATCATCCCTCGCTATACCGGCGAAGCATATCCCTCGACCATTCGCAGGGAGATAGAGTATTTTGATTAGACCTTGTAAATCCAAGAAATCCCCTAATATTTGCAGCAGAATCAGCAATGATTTTAGCCATTCTACGGATTGGCGGGACAGATTACCGAAAGGTAACTTCTGAGAGTGATAGGGAGGCGAAAGTCTCCCTGTTTTAATGGTCATGCCCGACCTGATCGGGCATCTTTTGTCATTCCGAGCGCAGCGAAGGAATCCTTCTTCTTTGTTATTTCAAGCGAAGTCTAGAAATCTTCGCTTTCCAGACAATCTTACCATTGTAAAAGCGCCGATACGCTTTCACTTTGACAAGCTTAGGAGCTTCAAACTCACAGTTCAAGCTCACTTTCAGTCGTACATACTTCTGCATAATGAATAATAAATGTGAACTCGTCGAAGATGTTCGGGAGAGTGTAGCTTTACACCACCGGTCCCTCTTAAGATGTCAAAAGGCATCTCAGTTGGAGCTGAAATGCCTGAAAGATAGTCCACATTCCGCCGAAGCGGTGCTATTATCATAATGCTGATACAAAGGTAGCTATTTTATTCAAACTTCCAAATCTATTTTGAAAAAACTAAAGATGGAATCTTCTGATTATCAGCAAATTAATGTAAAGAATAGCTGTACATTTCACCGTAAAGAAAGCGTCAGGGGCGCAAAGCAGCGCCGCCTGATTACCGAGGCTGCGCCGGGGCGGGAGTGGAAGCGCGAATGCTTCGCGCCGTTGGGTGGATATTCCTGTGTTATAGAGAGTTGCTTAAATCAACCTCCGGATATTTCTGACTTTGATTTACATAATTACCTGTAAATCAATGAGTTCCACCCAACGGAGACATAAATAATTATGAGAAAAAAGCGAGCGAAGCTAAAGGGAGGAAGGCCGAAGGGGGCTAGGGGGAAGGACGCTTCCCTCGTATGAATAGCCCGACAGACACAGGCCGCGAGGTGGCGAGCGGCCGGTTTAGCAAGGGGCCCGGCTTCGGGGTCGCCGGGGCCCGACACCAGTTAATACTACCGAATAATCGTCGGGCAAAGGCTGAGCCCCATTCAAGGCTCGGCGCAGCGCGATTGAGGGTAGGATACTGGGGGATGAGAACATTCCGCAAAAGGGTGAGGTACCGCCCTGGCGGCGTGGGGGATAAGTAGCTAACACACAGGGAAATAATTGAATTAGGTCTACCGAAAAAAGGCAGACCTAATTTGATGATATTGCTGATAATCACATAGTTATCCCCCACGGCAATGGATGTGGTGGGGTTCCAGACCGAAGGCGAGAGTCGCTAGTCCTGGAACTTCTTGCCGTCGCCCCAGGCTTTGCCGACTATCTTGCCGGTAGCGCGGTAGGTCATTGAGGCGGCGTCGAAGACGATGGGCTGAAGCTTGTCGAGGTCGACCTTGCCGTCTGTAAGGATCTTCTCGTCTGCGCTCATATTGACGACCTCGCCGATAAGGGTTCCGTCTGCCCAGCTGACTACCTTACATTCGAGGGTGAGGGGATATTCGTTGATGATGGGGGCGTCTACATTCGGGCTGGGGGTGACCGTGAAGCCGACCTTGGCAACCTTGTCCGGGACCTGGTTGGCACTGACGATGCCGAGGTAGTCCGATTCCGCTACAGTGTTGATGTCTGCGAAGCTGACGGTGAAGGCGCCGGTCTGCTCGAGGTTCTCGGTAGTCTTATGCTTGGAAAGGGAAATGACGATCTTTTTGTAGTCGTACTGCCCGGCCCAGGCGGCCATCATGACGTCCGGGTTGTGGTCTTTGTCCCAGGTTGCGATCATTACGCAGGGCTGAGGGGTTGTTACAAGGGCATGGTTCGGGCCGAAGTTCTTACGTCCGGCAACCTCTTTCAAAGGTTCAGCGGTTTTCATATCGTTTGATTTTTGATTATTGGCGTTTTTACAGCCAGCCAGCAGCATCGCCGTGGCGAGGGCAAGGAATAGGATTTTTTTCATAGAACAAATTTAAGCAATTCTGCAGAAATATATATCTTTACGCATTATGGCAAAGATCTACGTCGCATCCAGTTGGAGAAATCAGTATTACCCGGAGATGGGCGAGCCGGAGCTGATGTACAAGCTTTTCGATTCGGTCGTGGGGACGCTGGAGGACCTGGTCGCTGCGCTACAAAAATAGCGGCTCAAGGTTTGCGAATTCAAGAAATACATCTATATTTGCACTTAGAACCTGTTATGGTTTTAGCCATTCTACGGATTGGTGGTCCGGAATCAAAGTCAACGAGACAGATTCCGCAGAGATAGAGGGGGACGCCCCTCCATTTGTCTAATAGACCGTTTTTTCGGGCTTTAAATGGTCTGGTATAGCCTTCGTCACAAATACGTCCCGCAAAGATACTTCCTCGCGACAAAATAGTCAAGACCGGAAAGCCTTGATTATCAAGTAGTTATACGGTTTACATCTACGACGAGGGTAGCCGTCCTACCGCGCCTCGAGGGCAGGGGGGGCTCGGCAAAAGGCACGTCTGTATTTGGAAATTCAAGAAATCCCCTTATATTTGCATATACAATTAAGCGAGTCTACGGATTCGTGCTGCGGGGGGAGCCAGGCTCCCTACCGCTTTTTTTTATATAGACTTCTTACGCTGCCTTTTTCATATACTAAGAGTTCGATTATTTTATAGTTGAATGATTTATCGTTTAATCGATTTAGAACACCATTGATAATAAAACGGTCAGATGCTCCCTTATTGTTATCAATAATAATACGACTGGCCTGCGTATATCCTCGTCTTATCATGTGACTGATCTTCTTGGATCTAAATGGTCTGGTATAGCTTTCGTACTCGAAGAACAGTCCGTCTATCAGTAAGTCCGGACACTTTCGCTCATAGCGACTGCCGATAAGATTACCAAAGACTCGGGAGTACATAGGATCTTTATAATGTACAGGCGCCAAGATTCTAACTTCTCTCCCATCACGGGCAAAACAACATGCTATTGAAATCAAATCGTTGTAATCCGAACTGGTTTTATCCAGCCCGGTCATCAAAGACACAGTTCCTCCTGACGGAAAGGTCTTGTATAGAATGAAGTCTTCCATAGCCTTCGTCACAAATACGTCCCGCAAAGATACCGCCTCAAAACGTAATAGTCAAGACCAGAAGGTCTTGACTATCAAGTAGTTATACGATTTACATCTACGACGAGGGTCGCCGTCCTACCGCGCCTCGAGGGCCGGGGAGAGCTCCTTCTCCGCCTCTTCTTCAGAAATAGGCTGGAACCTCGGGACCATCTTTCCTTCGTGAAGGACCTCTTCAAAGAAGTTTTTCTTGGTTCGAATCCAGAGCTTCCGCTCTCCATACATGGCCTGATAGACGACAGCCTCCTCCTCGGTTGCCTCAAGAGTCGCGAAGTCTACTAAGCGGTAGATTTTGTGGTTGCGGAAGTGGCGGTAGTATTGAGGTTGCTCCATATGTATTCGGTAATCCTTATGCGAAGATAGTCATTTTTCTGTCATGCCCGGCTCCGACCGGGCATCTTCCCGCTTCGCGGAAAAGGTCACCGTCCTACCGCGCACTCGGGGGCAGGGGAGAAAGAGCCAATAAAGGGAGAGCAGAAGCTCTCCCCCAGGGCCGATGGGAAATAGGAAGTCCTGGTTAGGACTTGCGCTCAAGTATTAC
>CAJOJC010000071.1 GCA_905234775.1 uncultured Bacteroidales bacterium
CCTACTGTAAGGATTTCACGCAGCATCAGGGAGGCCCCGTCGGTCTCTGTAAGGGCCGTGAAGAACGGGAACTTGAAGATTACCTCACCATTGATGATGTGGTCTACGATAAGCATAAGGGTGCCGCCCCAGAGCATCTTTTCAAGAGACGGGAGCTGGCGTCCGAGAGCGCTTGATGGTTGTTTGTTTACCCTGCGGATGATAGTCACTACGACTGCCTCGGCGAGAGGCGCGATAAAACAAGCCATATTACTTAGATTTAATTTGTATCTCTTTAATCTCTACTTCGTTGCCGCGGAGCAACCAAGTCCGGTCACTTCCGCAGTTCGGGCAGAGTTTGCCGTGGGCAACTGTCCCATACTCGCTCTTACACGAGTCACACCAGCTCACGGCGGGAATAAGATTGATCTTGAGTTCCGAGCCCCTGAGAAGGTCTTCCCTGTCGGCCGCCCAACGCCACATATCCTGGAGATACTCCGGGACTATGGTGGAGACTTCGCCTATGTCCATCACAACGGCATCGATATGCTCGACGCCATTCTCTTCGGCCGCTTCCTTGACGTCCTTGATGATATAGAAGACTATTCCCAGTTCGTGCATTACTTCTTGCTGAAAAGGATCTTTCCTGTACGCTTGATCATATAAGGAAGGATACCGTCGAACTTATTTTCGGAGGTCCTCATTACGCTGGCCTCAGGATGTTCGCGGTGCAGGTGGATAGCGTCGAACGCACACTTTGTAGTACATACGCCGCAGCCGATGCAGCGGTTTTCGTCTACTACGGATGCGCCGCAGCTAAGACACCTTGCTGTCTCTTTCTTGACCTGTTCTTCGGTAAGGGTTCCGTGGTACTCGGCGAACTTGCTCTTAGGCTTGTAATCCTCGGGAGCCTGACGGGAAGAGTTGTCGTAGGACTCTACAAGGATATCCTGCTTGTTGAGTTCGATAAAATCGCGCCTATTGCGGCCGATTGTAAGGTGGCCGTGCTGGACGAAGCGATGGAGGCTCTCCGCCGCTTCCTTACCTGCTGCGATAGCGTCGATGGCGAATTTGGGCCCGGTAAAGACGTCGCCTCCGACGAAGATGTCGGGTTCTGCCGTCTGATAGGTCAGTTTGTCTGCGATCGGGTAGACTCCGCGGAAGAATTCGACCTTAGTGTCCTTGAGGAGGTCCTTCAGGACTACGGTCTGGCCGATAGCGAAGATTACCATGTCTGCATCGAGCGTGATAAGCTCGTTTTCGTCGTATTCGGGAGCGAATTTATGCTCGGCGTTGAACACTGAAGTACACTTCTTGAAGACGATTCCCTCCACCTTCTTGGAGCCGAGAACTTCCTTCGGGCCCCAGCCGGGGTTGATGACCACTCCGTCTTCGCGAGCCTCCCCACGCTCTTCAAGAGATGCGGGCATAATGTCCTCTGTCTCAAGTGAAAGCATCGTTACTTCTGAAGCACCGCTTCTCATCGCGACGCGGGCTGCATCAATAGCTACGTTGCCTCCTCCGACTACTACTACCTTGCCTTTTACCTTCACTTTTCCGCAGTTTGCGTCATGGAGGAAGTCGATAGCAGTTGTAGTTCCCTTAAGGGTTTCGCCGGGGATTCCGGGCAGGCGTCCGCCCTGGCAGCCGATGGCGATATAGAAGCCCTTGTAGCCTTCCTTGCGGAGGTCGGCGATAGTGACATCCTTTCCCACTTCTACTCCGGTACGGATCTCAACTCCGATCTCGCGCATAATGTCGATTTCGGCCTTGATCACGTCTTTGTCGAGCTTGTATGAAGGAATGCCGTAGCGGAGCATTCCGCCGGGCTCTTCGTTCTTTTCGAATACAACCGGCTTGTAGCCCATGGTGGCAAGATAGTAGGCGCAGCTGAGTCCTGCAGGGCCGCCTCCGATGATGGCTATCTTCTCCTCCCAGTGGTCCTGGACGTTGGAGCAGATGTTGACCTCGGGGATAAAGCGGGTATCGGCCTTGAGGTCCTGCTCGGCGATGAATTTCTTCACCGCGTCGATAGCGATCGGGCGGTCGATGGTTCCGCGGGTACATGCGTCTTCGCAGCGGCGGTTACAGATACGGCCGCATACTGCGGGGAACGGGTTCTCGCGCTTGATAAGCTCGAGGGCCTCGGTATACTTGCCCTCGGCCGCCTTCTTCAAATATCCCTGGACCGCGATATGGGCCGGGCAGGCGGTCTTGCAGGGGGCTGTACCGGTCGGGTAGCAGTTGATACGGTTGCGGTCGCGGTAGTCCTCGTTCCACTTGTGTTCGCCCCACTTCTTGGCGTCCGGCAGTTCCTGTTTGGGATAGGTCTGGGGGCCGCTCTTGGTACAGAGTTTCTGGCCGAGTTTTACTGCACCGGCCGGGCAATATTCTACGCAACGGCCGCAGGCGACGCAGTTCTTCGGGTCGACCTCGGCTACATAGGCGCTACGGCTAAGGTTCGGAGTGTTGAAGAGCTGCGAGGTACGCAGGGCGTTGCAGATCTTGACGTTGCAGTTACAGATAGCGAAGATCTTGCCCTCGCCGTCGATATTGGTTACCTGATGGACGAAGCCGTGGTCCTCGGCCTTCTTGAGGATGGCCATGGCCTCATCGTAGGTAATGTCGTGGCCCCTGCCGGTCTCGCGCAGGTAATCGGCCATGTCGCCGACTCCGATACACCAGTCGCGGTAGTCGTCGGCGCAGCCTTCGTCCAGCTTCTTACGGCCGTAGCGGCAGGAGCAGATACCTACTCCGAGGTGGCCTTCGTAGCGCTTGAGCCAGTAGGAGATGTGTTCGATGTCAATCGATTCGTTCTCCATCGAGATTGCTTTCTCAACGGGGATTACGTGCATTCCGATACCTGAGCCGCCCATCGGGACCATCGGGGTGATGTGTTCGAGCGGGAGGAAGGTCATTCTCTCGAAGAACATTGCGAGTTCGGGATGCTTGTCCATCAGCTCCACGTTCATATTGGTATACTCGGCGCTACCCGGGACGAACATAGGAACCCAGTAGATTCGGGCTTCCCTTGCGAAGGAGGTCCCTTCTACGGGTCCTTCCTTGGTATATTTATCGCCGTAGTCGTACTCAAGCATTCCGAAATACGACAGCTTGTCAAGAAGCTCGTCCAGGGAGGCATCGTCCGGAGTGTAATGCTTCTTTGCATTCATCTCGTGGAGCTGGGCGTAGGTGTGGTGTTTGCGGACCTTGAAATAGTCCCTCGGGAGCATGTCCAGAAGGAGATCAAGGGAAGCTTCACGCGTTACTGCGTCCATCTCGTCCTCAAAGATGCAGGCAAGGCCCCAGTATTCAGGGGCTTCTGTCGTCATCTTGATCTTACCGGGGATACGGTCTGTGACGTGCTTTACGAATTTGAGAAGTTTCGGATTCGGGTTTTTGTCTCCCATGTGTTTGGGGACAAAAGCTTTGGACATTTCGGGCATATTATGTGGTTTTCCAGTTATTTACTTCAGTAAGTATCCAATCGGCAAGTTTGTCTACACCCTCGCCGGTTTTTGCGCAGATGGGGATGATCTTAGCTTTAGGATTGCGCATCTTGACGTATTCTTCACATTTGGCGAGATCGAAGTCGAAGAATGGCATGACGTCAATCTTGTTTACGACTACGAGGTCGCAAACTGAGAACATCAGAGGATATTTGAGGGGCTGGATCATAGCGTTGCGACACGCACCGGTGTCGAACTCTGCCGGGCACACGAGGTTGCCGACGTTTTCGAGAATTACGAGGTCGACGTCCTGGAGTTCTATGTTGTCCAGTCCCTGGCGGGTCATCTCGGCATCCAGGTGGCACATGCCTCCTGTGTGGAGCTGGATCGATTCAATCCCGGTTGCCTCTTTAATCTTGACTGCATCGACATCAGAGTCGATATCAGCCTCCATTACGGCCACCTTGATCTTATTCTTGATCCGGTTGATTAATTCTATGAGGGTTGTAGTCTTTCCGCTGCCGGGCGAGGACATAAGGTTCAGGAGATAAACTCCCCTGCTCTTCAACTCTTCGCGCAGACGCGCCGCATCCTTATCGTTGTCCTCGAAGACGCTTTTCTTAATCTCGATTACTTTTACTTCGTCCATCTCGGGCGTGGTTTGGTCATTAGTTCCGTAAATATAGTAAATTTCTGTCTATTTCTTCATTTTTGCTGCGCTTGTCGCGGATTTCGTTCATTTCAGGAACATCAATGAGGGATGCGAAGGTCTTTGAATGAGCTCATGGAGTGTGGTTAGTTATCGTTTCTACAAATTTAGCTCTTTTTCCCTATATTTGCGTATATGGTACCTGTCAGTTCTATCATTCTGATGGCGTTGGGCGCAGTGATTGGCGTCGCGCTGCCTATTTTAATGGCCGTTTGGCTGGTTAAGAAGTATCATGTTAGCCCGGCCACCATCGTTGTCGGTGCACTCGTATTCATAGTATTTGCGTTAGGACTCGAGTCCGTCGTCCATCAGATTGTCCTCAAAGGGCCCAAGGGACCGGAGATTGTGGGGAATATTTGGTTATACGCCCTCTACGGCGCTGGTATGGCAGCTCTCTTTGAAGAGACTGGCCGCTTTGTCGCCATGAAGTGGGTGCTTAAGCAAGCCCCGGGAAAACCGAAGACAGGCGTCGCCTACGGCTTTGGCCACGGCGGTATTGAGATGTTCATGCTGTTCGGCATCGCGATGATCTCAAACATCGTCATATCTCTGATGATAAACGCAGGAAAAACTGATCTGCTGCTGGCGACCGTCCAGCCGGACGCCCTTGAACAGGCCCAAACCCAACTGGATGCCCTTCAGAATATAACTGCCGCGGGCTTAGGATGGAGCATGCTCGAACGATTCTCCGCCGTTCTGCTTCAGGTCTCGATATCCGTGATGATGTGGATGTGTGTCCGCAAGCGCGGAAAATGGCTGTGGCTGATTCCAGCGATGTATCTGGTCCACTTTCTGGCTGACGCTATCGTAGTAGTGATCGCGAAAAACGCCACTATTGCCGCAACCGAGATCATCCTTCTGTGTCTTTCCCTCGCCATCGGCGCTGCTGCCCTGCTCTTAAGCCGGCGCTTTAACAATCTGTCCACTTAGGGCGCTCTTTTCTCCAGCTGCTTTGCCCCACCTTTTTCCGCTTCATATTATCTATTTTGCGGAAGGTGTGTTTTTATCCCACCCTCAAAAGCACACCTTCCGCAAACGACCGGCACACCGTCCTCAAATCCACAGGGTAAAGGAAAAAATCGTCTACCCTGTGAGTTTTTGACGCAGGTGGAGCCCAAAAGTGCCTCGACCTGTGAGAAATAGCCACAGGTGGAGCCAAAAAACGCCTCCACCTGCGAACAGGAACTCCCTCGCGCGGTAAAACTATTGAATCGTCTTTCCGAAAGGCATCAGGGCGGGGAGGATCATCTTGAAGTGTTGGAGGCCGAGAGGAATCCCGACGATCGTGACGCAGAAGAGAACTCCGAATACGAGGTGTCCAACGGCTATTTCCCACCAGCCAGTAAGGATCCAAATCACATTCATCACTACCGATACGCAGCCGGGCTCATTGGGGCCGTCGACGAGGTCATGGCCGAACGGCCACATCACATAGGCGCCCAGTTTGAAGAGTTGGAGGCCGAAAGGAATACCTATGATGGTTATTATCATAAGGAGTCCGGAGAGGAAATAGAAGAAAGCCAGGATAAGGCCGCCGAAAACCAGCCAGCAGATGTTACCTATTGTATTCATATTTCAAAGGTAACTATTATCCGGTGATTTTGTTATATTTGTAAGGACTAGAACGAGAACCAGTTATGAGTAACGCTAATACCCCTACGCCCCACATAGGCGCTAAATACGGCGAAATAGCCGAAACAGTAATTATGGCCGGAGATCCGCTCCGCGCGAAGTTCATGGCCGAGAAATACCTCGAGAACCCCGTATGCTTCAACGAAGTACGCGGAATGCTCGGGTTTACGGGAACCTTTAAAGGAAAGCGCATCAGTATGATGGGCCACGGAATGGGAATGCCCTCGATTGGCCTCTACACCTACGAGCTCTATCATTTCTACGGAGTGAAGACCATCATCCGAGTAGGAAGCGCAGGTGCATATCATAAAGACCTTCATTTGGGTGACCTCGTCCTCGCCGAGGGCGCCTGCACGGATTCAAACTATGCAGACCAGTATGAGCTGGACGGCATGTTCGCCCCTATCGGCGACTTCGACCTGCTCCGTAAGGCCGCAGAGTCCTGCGAGAACATGGGCTTGAACTACATGGTCGGAAACGTCGTTTCCTCGGATCTTTTCTACCGCGAGAATCCCAACACCAAAGGCTGGATCAAGATGGGAGTACTCGCAGTAGAGATGGAAGTCGCGGCTCTGTATATGAACGCGGCCCGTAGCGGCAACAAAGCCCTCGGAATCCTGACGATTTCGGACCACATCCTTACAGGAGAAAAGACTACAGCCGAACAACGTCAGACAACCTTCACAAATATGATGGAGGTCGCCCTGTCTCTAGTCTAAAACAATAACTAAACATAACCATGATTAGCAATCACTCTAAGCGTCTGGCTACGCTCATCAGCCTGGCATTCATTCTTCTTCCCTCCATCGCATGGGCTGAAGACATCGTTCTCCAGAACGACCACTGCAAGATCGTTTTCGGCGGCGACAACGAATTCGTCATCAAGAGTTTCGAGATGGAGGGAGTGGATATAGCAGCTCCTTCGACCACCCATCTCTGGGAGATCGAACTTCTCGGCCCTCGCGGCGAGAACGCCCTCGTCAAGCCCTGGAACACCTCCTACGACGGGGGGTCGAAGCGCATGAATTCAGCTCAATTCGTTTGGAGGGTCCTTTGAAGGCTCAACAGACTACATGATAATGGCTTCCGTGAACCTGGAGCCCGAAATGGAGCTGCCTTCCTTCTCGTTCGACGCCATCCTCCCAAAGGGTTGGATAATCACCAAGGCGGAATACCCGAGAATTGCAGTGAAGCGCCCTGCCGACGCGAAGGTGATACTGTCAGCCGGTTACGGCACACGCTATAATGCACCGGCTAGCGGCTGGCTACATTCCGAGTATCCCTCATGCACCGGCGCGATGCAGATGACGATGATGACGAGCCCTCAGGGAACCGTCTTCTTCAGCACCCGCGACGAATACGCATCCCAAAAACAATTCTTCGTGGGCGGCGAGGGCGATACCTGCATCTTCCTTCAGAAGGCCATCGCCGGCTATGATTGGACCGACGAACTCGGTATCTTCCAGCTCCCATGGAACACGGTTATTGGCTTTACCAAGGACGGCTGGGAAGAGACCGCGCTGAAGTGGTACAGGCCGTGGGCGCTGACCGCCAAATGGGCCCGCTGGAAGCTCGCAGAGCGCCACGTAACGCCATGGGTACTCAAGACCGACGTGTGGCTGAGGCCAATAGGAGTTGAGCCCGAGACGGTCAAGGCCTTGAAGAAGGGTCTCCACCACCTCGGAAGGGGCACGGGAGTCCACTGGTATCAGTGGCACCAAATACCCTATGACACCGATTATCCGGATTTCCTGCCTGAGAAGCCCGGCTTCAAAGATCTGGTGGCCGATGCGCAGTCGCTGGGAGCCCATGTTACCCCTTATATCAACGGACGTCTCTGGGACCCCACAAACCACACTTACCAAGAGTATAACGGCGCCGAAGCGAGCTGCCGCAGGAGCGACGGAACCCTTTATACGGAGATCTATGGATCCAAGGTTCTGAACACCGTCACCTGCCCTGCTTCCCCTATCTGGCAGAAAGTCCAGCACGATCTTCAGAAGCAGATTCTCGACAGCCTCGGAGTGGACGGAATTTACATGGACCAGGTTGGCGCAGCCAAGGGCGAAGCCTGCTACGCCGAGAATCACCCGCACCCGAAAGGCGGCGGCGAATGGTGGCATGACTCCTACAGGAAGATGATTCAGGATATCCGCAGTGAGGTTTATGCCGAAGACAAGGGCATTACTACCGAAGAGAATGGTGAGTGTTATATCGACCTGTTCGACATGATGCTTATCGTCAATTCTCCCCACGATCCTTCTGTAGAGATGGTCCCGCTCTTCCCTCTCATCTACTCAGACAGATGCGTCTACAGCGGCTTCACCTATCAACCTGAGGTCCTGAACGACGGATCGTTCGACTATATGACCATGAAAAGCCTTCTTTGGGGCGCGCAGCTCGGCTGGGTTACACCCGAGGCGATTATGGACAAGGAGAACAGCAGCCCGGCCTACTTCCTCGCTAAACTGGCCAAGTTCCGCAAGAGTGCCCACGATATTTTCGAGGGTGGCCATTTCCTCGGCGAGTTCGTCCCCGGAGGAGACAATCCCACCAAAGATATTCCCGGCTACCAGAAAACTCATATGATTATGGGCGCAATATGGGAAACCGTCAAGGGACGAAAAGTATATGTTATCGTGAACATGGACTCTTCCGAACATCAGGTAAAACTGCCAGACGGCAGAAATATCGTTGTCCTGTCAAGAGATGCCAAGAGGCAGTGGAAATAACCGGTAAAAGAAAAAGTATTAAATTTGCGCCATGAAAAAATTACTGACCATTTGCGCACTACTGTCGCTCTGTCTCTTCTCGTGTACCAGGTGTACTGAGGATCCTCAAACTCCTACTTTCGAAAAGAAACAGGCTGTCGATGAGGGCCAGACTAATCCTGACCCGGACCCCGATCCTGATAACCCTGGAGGTACTGATCCTGTGACTCCTGTGGACCCTCCTAAGGACCTTGTGATCGTTGCTTACGTAACATATTGGGACACGGTTATTCCGGATCCTACCCTCGTAACCCATATCAACTACGCATTCGGAAAGGTAGCCAATACCTTCGACAAGGTTGAGATTAAGACAGAAAACCGCCTGAAGAGGATGGTTAAGCTTAAGGAAAAGAATGAAAACCTCAAGGTCCTTCTCTCTATCGGCGGATGGGGCGCAGGCAACTTCAGCGAGATGGCCGCAGACGCAGACCTCAGGATGAGTTTCTGCAAAGACTGCCTTGCCAAGTGTAAGAGTTACGGCCTTGACGGTATTGACCTTGACTGGGAGTATCCTACGAGCAACTCCGCAGGTATTTCATCGTCGCCTAACGATACTAAGAATTACACCTTGCTCCTTAAGGATCTCCGTTCGGTTCTCGGCAACGATTACCTCATCACGATGGCCTCCTCGTCGAGCGCGAAGTACGTAGACTTCAAGAACTGCATCCAGTATATGGACTTCGTGAACCTGATGACCTACGACATGGGCCGTCCTCCGAAGCACCACTCCGCCCTGTATCCTTCTTCGATGACCAGCCGCAGTGCAGACGAGTCGGTAGAACTCCACAAAAAAGCCGGCATCCCTTACGAGAAGATAGTCGTAGGCGCTCCCTTCTACTGCAAGGCCGCCAGCAGCAGCGATTCCGGCGACGGAACCTACTGGTGTAAGATGGGTTCGCTCTTCGAGAAATATACCGAGAAGTGGGATGATACGGCTAAAGTCCCCTACCTGGCAGACAAAGACGGTAAGATGGTCTACACCTACGACAATCCTACCTCGATCGGTCTCAAGGCAGACTACGTCATCAAGAAAAAGCTTCGCGGAATGATGTTCTGGAACTGGGAGGGAGACAACAGCTCGACCTGGGAAATGACCCACGCGATCTACGACAAGTTCTACCCGAGCAACTAAACCTGACACAATGAGTACTAAAATCCTAAATGTGAGCGGAAGGCGGGAAATGGCCCGATGGATTGATTTCCCCCTCGAGCTCTATAAAAATTGTGAATACTACGTCCCTTCCCTTAGGGGCGACGATTTCGATACCTTCAACCCTAAGAAGAACGACGCCTTCGAATACTGCGAGGCTGAGTGTTATCTGGCCTATAAAGACGGTAAGATAGCAGGCCGTGTTGCGGCTATCATAAACCATAGCGCAAACGAAAGGTGGGGCAAGAAGGAAGTACGCTTCGGCTGGATCGATTTTATCGAAGATAAAGAGGTCCTGAAGGCCCTTATAGATGCCGTAGAAGACTTCGGTCGGGCGCGCGGATGTACACACATTACGGGCCCGCTGGGCTTCACGGACATGGACCGCGAAGGCCTTCTGGTCGAAGGTTTTGACAAACTCTCGTCCTTCACCTGCATCTACAACTACCCCTACTACGATCCGATGCTAGCCGAACTCGGCTTCCAGAAAGACGTAGACTGGACCCAGAGGTCTGTAGAGATTACCGAAGAGCGCCCGAAGATGTTCAAGCTCGCCCCTTATATCCAGGAGCGAAGCGGACTGAGGCTCGCGGAAGGTAAAAGCATGCAGGATCTCTCGAAGCGCTATGGAATGGAAATATTCCACATGTACAACGAGAGTTTCGCGCCTCTTTACGGCTTTGCGCCGCTTACGGACAAGCAGATTAAATCATATCTCGCCACTTACATTCCCATTCTCGACCCTGACTTTGTCTCGGTAGTCGTGAACCAGGAAGATAAGCCAGTAGGATTCGCATTCTGCGTGCCCTCGCTGGCCATTCCTATCAAGAAATCAAACGGCAGGCTCCTCCCCTTCGGCATCTTCCGCATCCTCCATGCCCTCAAGCACCCTACAGGTCTCGAAGCGCTTATGATCGGAGTCATGCCGGAATATCAGGGCGCCGGCGCTCCCGTGCTTCTTTTCCAGAAGATCCATGAGAACTGCCTTAAGCGCGGAGTCCATACGGTTATCCTTAATCCTCAGTTGGAAGAGAACTTCAAGGTTCAGACCTTGTTCGAACAATACAACCCGTCCTTCTACACAAGAAGGCGCTCATATGTAAAAACACTGTAATGAGATCAGCAATCTACGGCGCCGGTTCCCTCGGAACCATCCTCGGCGCTTTCATCACAAAAAACGGAGGTCAGATAGACCTTATCAATCACAACAAGGCCCACGTAGCCGCTCTTAAGAAAGACGGCGCAAAGGTGATCGGTACAATGCAGTTTACCCAGAAAGTGACGGCCCTGACGGACGAAGAGATGAGCGGCAAGTACGACATCATCTTCCTCCTTACAAAGCAGCAGAAAAACCGTGAGGTAGTTACCTTCCTCAAGGATTATCTAGCTGATGACGGCGTAATCGTCACCCTCCAGAACGGTATTCCCGAGCTCCTTATCAGCGAAATAGTGGGCGAAGACCGCGTCCTTGGATGTACAGTAGCATGGGGCGCAACCATGCAGGGCCCCGGAGTCTGCGAGCTCACCTCAGAGCCCGACAGCCTTACCTTCTCCCTGGGCAGCCTTTCGAAAAAGCCCAACCATCATCTCAACGAAGTCAAGGCCCTTCTCGAACTGATGGGCCCCGTCGAGATCGATCAGAACTTCATCGGCACCCGCTGGAGCAAGCTCCTCATCAACGCCTCATTCTCCGGAATGAGTACTGTCTGCGGAACCACCTTCGGCGGCGCTGCTAAAGACAAAGCCTCACGCAAGATAGTTCAGGGCATCATCAAGGAATGTATCGACGTCTGCGCCAAGGGCGGAATCAAGATCGAGCCTATCCAGGGTAAGGATATCGTCAAACTCCTCGACTACCACAACGCCCTTAAGAAGAAGATTGCCTACATCATCATCCCTCTCGCAATCAAGAAACACGCTCTTCTTAAGGCTTCTATGCTGCAGGATATCGAGAACGGAAAGAAAACCGAAGTCGACGCAATCAACGGCGTAGTCTGCGCCTACGGACGCAAGATCGGCTTCCCTACTCCTTACAACGACAAGGTGGTGGAGATCATCCACAAAATAGAAGAAGGAGAGCTCAAGGCCTCCTTCGACAATGTGAAATTATTCTAGTCACCCCCGACCTGATCGGGGGTCTCAGTCCAATAGGGGTCGCGCCAAAAGAGCGCGACCTCTTGCGTATGTAGCGCAGGGTCATAGACGAACTTGTAGTAGGCGCGGTTGACGATTCCGCCCTGAAGTTCGCCCAGAATAATATAATAAGTGTGACCCGCCTTGAAACGGCCAGTATAGTTAATCTGTTTGACTCCTGTGTAGGTGATGCTGCTCAAGAGATCATACTCTACTGCCAGCTGGTAAGTTATCTCGCTGTATTTATCAAGCCTTTGCTCGGTAGTGATGCCCAGCTGAGGAACAGCCTCAAGGAGGTCCATGGCGTCTACTATACCGCCTGTATAAGGGTAATGTTCCAGAATATCTCCCTCTTCCGAATCGCGGGGATACATGTAGAAGTATGAGCCCTGAACTCGCGTGTCGAACCAGATTCTGTTGACGCTGAGGCTGTCTGTATGCTCGACCTGAATCCACAGTTTGTCGAAAGGCTCCTTTGTTCCGGGATCTACCACGAAAGCGTATACCCAGTAGTCCGTATCCGGTTCGAGATTCTGGAAGTACTTCTCGGAATCGCCGTACTGAAGGCTATGGGATGCGAAATCCGCGATATAGTCTTCCTGGTTCCTAAGATAGTCGTAGCGCCACTCGAGATAATTGATGTATAGCGAATCGACCATCAGGGTCATAAACTGGTCAGCCTTATTGATGGGATCATAGTCGTCGTTGACGGGCATGCAGCCGGTAACGTAATATGCGACAGTAGACGGGTAGAAATAGGCATGGATGTAGCCCCTCGTCACCTCAGGGACCTGGATATCGAACTCCACGCCGATGAGGTGGTACTTCGACTCGGTCTTACAGCCGGAAAGGAGGACGAGCAGCGCCGCCGCGATAAGTGCAAGCTTTCTCATAGGCCCAGTTCCTCCTCGACCAGCATGGTCTTTACGGTGTAGATAAAGCGCAGCGCGGCGGGCACATGGCCCCCGTAGTGGCCGAAATTATAGACGATGTTGGCCTCCGGCCAGCGGGCGCGGGCGTGCATCGCGTTGATGAAATCGACCGTGTCGTCGTCCATCGAATGGAGCATGTAGACCGGCGCCTTGGGCGTCCAATCCTGTTTCACGATCGAATTCTGGTTCATGGCCATATACAGCTCTGCCACCTCGAAGGTAGTGCGGTCGAGCCCGGCCTTGCTGATGAGGTCGCTGGTCGTATAAGTCCCCAGCAGGTTATTCATCTGCTTGGTCGAATACTTCTTCGAATTGAACCATTCGTCGAGGTGTTCGTAGACGAGCGGGGTCGAGAATTCCTCCATCGTGAGGGAGAGGCCGGCCCCGACCTGCATGCCCTGCACCACCAGCGGCACTGCGCACGGGTATGCTGCATGGTTGCTGGTGACGAACTGATCGTATGTGGCGGTAACGTCGTACGGTCCCCCGCCGGCGAACACGCGCCTCAGCTTGATCGAGTCCGTGTACTGGGTTTCGATGAGCCTCATCACGCTCATGGTGTTCGCGCCGCCCTGGGAATAGCCCATGAGCATTATATCGTCGAATTCGGGCTCAATCCCGCAAGCGGCGAGGAACGGCTTCACGGCGAGATACATGTCGAGGGTATTGCGGGCAGTCAGCTCGAGCGCGAGGTAGGGATGCTTTTTGCCGGCCGTGATGCCGTAGCCCAGGTAGTCGGGCACGATCAGGCAGTATCCCAGCGGCACCAGCACTCCCTCGAGCGAGAAGCAGTTCGAAGGCGCTTCCGCATTCGAGCCGATTGTA
>CAJOJC010000072.1 GCA_905234775.1 uncultured Bacteroidales bacterium
TTGGAGACCAGACCTCGGAAAACTGCTTTGAGAACTCCCTCACGGGCGCTCTCATAGGGTTTGCCGCCGAGAATCAACTGCTCCACCTTCAGGTTGATTATTTCTTCTGCAGGTATCTCGTAAGGGTTCGCGCTGAGGATTACCATATCTGCGATCTTGCCTTTTTCAAGCGAGCCGCGCTCCTTTTCGTCGAAGCTGAGGCAGTAGCCGTTATAGGTAGCCATCCGAAGAGCCTGCTTAATATTGATGCGCTGAGAGGCGTTAGGGTTGCATACGCAGCGCTCAATCCACACAATAGGGTTGGGAGAGGTGCAGGGAGCGTCGGAGCCGAGTCCAACCAGTATACCGTTGTCGGCGAATGTCTTGATAGGGTTGAGGCGCGAGCAGCGCTCCTTGCCCATTATGCTCTCGAGGTACTCATCCGGTTCCTGCTTCCAGTTAATGAACGCGCTCTGGATGGGCATGGCTATGTGGTACTCGCTGCATATTCTGAGGCCTTCCTCGGTGGGCAGGCAGTCGTGGATGATTGCGTGGCGGTGGTCCTTGCGGGGGAAGTCGTCGAGGGCGGCCTTGAGGCAGCGGGTCGCCTGATCGAATGCTTTGTCGCCGATGGCGTGCATTTCGATCTGGAGCCCCGCGCGGTTCGCCGCCTTGCAGAACTCGGTGACAGTCTCGTCTGAGTAATAGAGTACACCGTCTGTTCCGTCGGCGTAAGGCTCGTTCATAGAGGCGTCCATAGAGCCGAAGCAACCGTCGAGGGCGCATTTGAAGCAGCCTCCGATGCGAGGGAGCTTTCGAGAGGTCGCGACCTTCACATCCATCGACTGGGGGAATACGCGAACCTGGAAACCGTTGCGTAGGCTCTTTGCGAAGATCTTCTCGGTAGTGATGTCGAGATCGCCGACGAAGCCTACTCCGCTGACTGTATGGACCATTCCGATACCCATCGCAGCTTCCCAGTCTGCCGCTTTCTGCATATTGGCAAAAAGGTCTATTATGCTGAGGCTGCCGGTGATGTAGTCGGAGACCTTGAAGAAAGCCTGATTCATCTCGCCGGTATCGGGGTGATATCCGCGCAGTTCGCAGACCTGCTTGTCTATCTTTGCGAGCAGTTTGCTGTTGACTATGCAGGCGTGGCCGTCGTACTTGACGACCATTATCTCTTTGTCCGGGCATACCTTGTCCAGTTCCTCTCGGCTGATAAGCCTGCGCTCCTTAACGGAGTATGGGGAAGCGCCGAAAGCTATGAGGGTCTTGGCTTTACCGCTGTTTTTGTAAAACTCAGAGACCATCTCCGCAATCTGTGTGTTGGATTCTGCCTCCATCACATTGAGGCCTGCGTTGAAGATGGAGAACGATGCGAAATGCTGGTGTGTGTCTACGAAAGAGGGGATGAGGGCTTTCTCGCCCATATCTACAGTCTCCGCGTCGGCATACTCCTTAGGGAGAGTTTTGCCTACATATACGATGCGGCCGCCGTCTTCGACCAGATATTTCGCTACCGAGTCTTTAGAATCTACGGTAAGGATAGCGCCTTTGTAAACTTTCATTGTTTGTAGTGTTTGTAGGAAGGGTCGATAGCGCAGAGTTCCTGGAAGGAATCAATCTCCACTATATCTCCTTTCTGACATTCGTGAATTCTAACCTTATAATTGTCTTTCTTAAGTACCAGGGGGACGAACTCATAGAAGACGTCTCTGCCGCCGGGCTCGTTCCAGACGGCCTCTATGTCTTCGCGGAGTTTGTCGCAGTCTTCCGGAGTCCAGTAGGAGATTCCGTAGCAGTTGAAACACTCAGAGCCTCCTTTGCGGTAATTGGTCGCATAGCCGTCTTTTTCGCTGAGACACCAGTCGTCTGTCTCGCGGGCGAAGGAGCCCAGATAATCAGAACCGGAGTGCCATTTTCTGATTACTTCCGGGTTCGCGATCAACAGGTCGGCCTCGCAGATATAGCAGCCGCCTTCTATGAGGTTAAGGGCGGCGTGGGCCGATGAGATGCTGTTTGTTTTATCGTAGAGGTCGTTGTCGATGAACTTCAGACCGGGATATTTGTCGAGGAGTTCGTCGAAGCACTCTTTTTTGTAACCTCGGACTATCGTAATGTCTTCGATTCCGGCGTCGGTCAGGGCGTCGATTATGGTGTCGATAATCCTTACTCCGCCCACCTTCACGAGCGGCTTTGGACGCTCGAGGGTGACGGGGACCATTCGTGAGCCGAAACCCGCGGCGAGGATTATCGCTTTTTTCGCTTCGTAGGTCATATCAGTTTCATCCCCCAGTCGTAGACTTTGTCTATAACCGGAGTCTCTAAATTGTTCTTTTCCGCCACTTCCTTAATCCAGCGAAGTCCGAAGGGAAAGTCCTCAGTGAAGTAACGGCTGTTGCGGTCCAGCTTCCACCCTCCCTCGCAGGGAATCATCGGGCTGGTGATGGTCTGGAAGGCTGCTATAGATGATATCTTGCGGGTGAGCGAAACTGCATCCGTACTCTCATAGTAATCCAGAAGGGTCGGGATGCCTTTCACCTGCAGTTTATCCAGCAGCATGAAAAACTCATTGTCCATCTCGATCAGGGTTCTGGAAGCATCGTCCGTCCACTCCTTGTAGAAGAGGATGTTGTGGTCGAAGACCTTATCTTCCTTATCCTTAAACATCGAATACAGTCTACCGGTGTGGAGGATGGGATTGGAGTTGGTCAGGGAAACCTGGAGATAATTGTCTGCAAGGGTAACCGGAGTCTCGAAGAGGCGTTCCAGCGTCTTCGCAAACTCGGCCGGAAGATTCTCGAGCGCTGCGGTCAGACTGGCCTTATAGCCCAGAAGAAGGGCTTTGGAGCCGTATGCGGCGACCCTGGCTATATACGGGACTCTCTGGAAACCGAAGAGTTTCGCGCCCGGGCCGAGTATGTCGTGGGCAAAGAAGAAAAAGCCGGTACTGCAGACTACTGAGCCTACGGCGGCCTCTCCTATGAAAGGCTTTATAGTCTTGAGGGTCTTCTCGATAAGATAGCCCGGGACACACAGAAGGACGATATCGCTTCCGGAGAGGGCCTCCGAAGGATCTGAAGAGACTGTCTCGAGATGCCCGGAGTAAACTTTTCCGTCGGGATCTGTAACCTCGATCGTATCATTCCAGCTGTCAGGATGACCGGACAGGATGCTGACGCTTATTTCCGGTCTGGAAGAAAGGACGCCTGCGCATACGTGGCCCAGGGAGCCTCCGCCGCAGATGCAGATGTGCAAATTTCGTCCTCGCATAAATCTTCTCAAGGTGCAACCTACAAATTTAATAAAAATGCGGGACTTACCCAGTACTATCGTATCATAACATCGACGTGGATTGAAGATCCCCTCGGAATGGGATGCAGGACTTGTTTTATGGTATGTGTCTCGCCTTCTACCTCACACTGAAAGACGAGCTCGGTAGCCGGATTGCCGGTGGTGGGATTAGGGAGATCGTTAGGGTAGCAAAAGAGTTTCGTTCCCGGGTATTGGGAGTAAAGACCGATATCGTAAGGGAGGCGGACTGCCCGGGAGCGCAGCGGGTCCCTGACAGCGAAGCCATGGAGCTTGAACATTCCCGCTTCGCCGTTGATGTTTTCGAGCCATACCCGCGGGTTTTCGGCCAGACGGTCGCCGCCCAGGCAGTTCGAAACCTCCGTAAGCTCGATGGTGCAGAGCAGGGGAGTCAGCGCGACGGTAGTGTCCCTGCCTGGGAAGAAGGTGCCTAAACCGGTCATTAGCGGCGCATCGGGATCGTCGTCGGAGAAGCGGATAACCAGTTCGTCCAGCGAGTCGAAGTGGTTAAGAGCTACCGTGTTGAAAGTTCCGCGCGCATTGGCTACGACGGCGACGGTCTTTGGGAGCGAGTCCGTCAGGCTTATCCTCGCCGTCGCGCCCTCCGCGCGGACATGGGTTACCAGATCCTTCAGCCCGTCGGGCCTGTAGACAAACAGATCGAGACTTTTTACGGCTCCGGCGGCCTCGGCGCTGATACGGCTCTCCAAGAGTGTGGAGTCCTGCTTTTCAACCGGTACGGGTTCTGGTGAGGGAGGGTAAAGCGTTTCTTTACCCCCATTAAAACGACAAGCTCCCGCAAGAAGCGGGAGCATTGTCATAAAAAGTATCCTGAGCTTTTCCATTAACCTCCGAAGTTGTCGAAGAGGATGCTCTCGGGTGCGACGCCGAGCGAGTCGAGCAGGTCGCACACGCACTTTGTCATCATAGGAGGACCGCACATGAAGTACTTGATGTCCTCGGGGGCTTCGTGGTCCTTCAGGTAGGTTTCGTTCATCACGTTGTGGACGAAGCCTGCGGTGTACTTCACGCCTGCTGCATCTGCCGCCGGATCCGGACGGTCGAGTGCGAGGTGGAAGTGGAAGTTCGGGAAGTCCTTCTCAATCTCTGCGAAGTCCTCAAGATAGAAGGCCTCGACAAGGGCGCGGGCTCCGTAGAAGAAGTGGACTTCGCGCTTTGTCTTGAGGGTCTTGAAGAGATGCATGATGTGGGAGCGGAGAGGAGCCATACCGGCGCCGCCGCCCACGAAGATGTATTCCATATCGTCCGGGTCGTCCTTCGGAAGGAGGAACTCGCCGTAAGGGCCGCTGATCATCACTTTGTCGCCCGGCTTGCGGGAGAAGACATAGGTTGATGCGATTCCCGGAGGAACTCCAGGTACGAACTTGAAGACGCCCTTAGGCTGGGTTCTGTCGAACGGAGGAGTAGCGATACGGACGTTGAGTTTGATAACGTCTTTCTCGGCCGGATATGAAGCCATCGAATATGCCCTGATAGTAGGAACCGTATTCTTGAACTTCAGGCTGGTAATACCGTATTTCTCCCAGTCGCCCTTGTAGATGTCTGCGACTCCCATATCGGAGAAGTCCGCTTCGTACTCGGGGATATCGATCTGGATGTACTCGCCGCTCTTGAAGTCGATGTGTTCGCCTTCGGGCAGACGTACGGTGAATTCCTTGATGAAGGTAGCGACGTTTTCGTTGGAGATGACTTCGCACTCGAGCTTCTTGACGCTCAGGGCGCTTTCGTCCATCCTGACCTTGAGGTTGTCCTTGACCTTGACCTGGCAACCGAGCCTCCAGCCTTCCTTGATCTGCTTTCTGTTGAAGAAGCCGACTTCGGTGGGAAGGATTTCTCCGCCGCCGTCTTCGACGATTATCTTACACTGGCCGCAGTTGGCTTTTCCACCGCAGGCGGAGGGTAGGAAGATGCCGCCCTCGGCGAGGGTGCCCATGAGGTTTCCGCCGGGAGCCGCTTCGAGAACCTTCTTACCGTCGTTGATATCGATCTTGACCTTACCCTTGGGGGTGATGGCCGCTTTGATTATGAGGAGAATTGCCACCAGGATGAGGATGACAATCACCATCAGCACCATTGCAGAAATAAGTGTATTGTTCGAGTGAAATTCCCATGAAGGCCATGAAGGCGATGCCCATCAGGCCGACCGTCATAAATGTGATTCCCGTTCCCTTGAGGGCCGAAGGAACGTTGCTGTAAGACATCTTCTCGCGTATTGCGGCAAGAGCTACTATAGCGAGATACCAGCCGATGCCGGAACCGAGAGAGTAGACCACCGATTCGCCGATGTTTGCAAACTCCCTCTGCTGCATGAAGAGCGATCCTCCGAGGATTGCGCAGTTTACAGCGATAAGCGGGAGGTAGATTCCCAGTGAGGCGTAGAGGCTCGGCAGGAACTTCTCCACTATCATCTCAACCACCTGGGTGATTGCTGCGATAACCGCGATGAAGAGGATGAAGCTCAGGAAGCTGAGGTCTACGCTCGCGAAGCTCTCTCCAAGCCAGCTGAGAGCGCCGGGCTGAAGGACGAACTTGTTGAGGAGGTAGTTGACCGGGAGAGTGATAAGAAGCACGAAGATCACGGCGATTCCGAGACCGTTCGCAGTCTTTACATTCTTTGATACCGCCAGGTATGAACACATACCGAGGAAGTATGCAAAGATCATATTGTCAACGAAGATTGACTTTACGAATAAGCTTAAATATTCCTGTGTTATTACTTTTCCTGGATGGATTTATCGATGCTTCTGTGGACCCAGATGATGCATCCGATGAGGATGAGGGCCATAGGAGGAAGGATCATCAGACCGTTGTTGGTATAGCCGATAGCAGACAGAACCGGAATTCCGAAGAGGGTACCGCTTCCGAGGAGCTCGCGGAAGAATGCAACGATGATGAGGATGAGACCGTAGCCGACGCCGTTGGCGACACCGTCGAGGAAGGAGGGCCATACTTTATTGCCAAGGGCGAAAGCCTCGATGCGGCCCATCACGATACAGTTCGTAATGATAAGGCCGATGTAGACCGAGAGCTGTTTGTCGATAGCGTATGCGTAGGCCTTCAGGACCTGGTCAACGAGGATAACCATCATAGCGACCACCACCAGCTGGATGATGATACGTACGCGGTTAGGAATAGTCTTACGGAGGAGCGAGCAAATAAGACTCGACACGCCCGTAACGATGATCACGGAGAGAGCCATGACGCAGGCGCCCTTGAGCTCGACTGTAACTGCGAGCGAAGAGCAGATACCGAGGATCAGGACGGTAATCGGATTACCCTTGAGGATCGGATTGAGGATAGTTTCTTTAAGATTTGCCATAGCTTATTCCTCCTCTGTTTTGTTGAGATAATTCTTGTAAGCGTCGATCCAGACGTTGATGGCTTCGTCGAGGCCTTTGCTCGTCATGGTTGCGCCGGAGATTGCGTCGATGGCATTGGCTTTACCTTCCGGGGCGCCGCCCTTCACGATACTGAAGGTTTTGTCGTCTGAGAAGTCGAGTTTCTTGCCTTCGAACTGAGCGCGGAACGAGGGATCGTCTTTGATCTTTTCGCCGAGGCCCGGAGTCTCTGAGGCATGGTCGAAGTAGGCTCCGACTATGTTGAGGCCGGTTTCATCTACTGCGATATAGCCCCAGACCGGACCCCAGAGGCCTGCTCCGTAGATAGGGAGCACCGAGGTTCCGTTCTTGAAGATGTAGACAGGAATTGAGTATTCAGTACCGTCCTTTACTCCGTAGTTCTGGGCTTTGAGCTCGGAAGTGCCGTAGATGGTTGCGTCCGAGGTATTCAGCTCGCCGACTTTTTCGCCGGTTTCGCTGACCAGGATAGCCTCAGCTACGTTTTCCTTATAGAAGGCCAGGATCGCGTCGTTTGACGAAGCGTCGAAGTCGAACTGGGCGGCCTTGAGTATCTGGCTGATTGTTTCAGCCTTTTCGTTGGCGTCCTGCTTAGGCTTAAGGGCCTGCGATGCGAAAGCGAGGATGGCCGCCACCAGTACACAAACTATTGTTGTGTAGATGACTGTATAGACATTGCTGTTTGTGTTCATACTTAGTCCTCCTTATGCTTTTGCAATTTTGTTCCTTTTGCCGGTATGGACCGAGGTGACGCAGTAGTCGATGAGCGGGGCGAAGGTATTGCCCAGCAGAATCGCGAGCATCATGCCCTCGGCGTAGCCGGGGTTAAAGAGCCTGATGATAACGCAGAGCGCACCAACCAGGAAACCGTAGATCCACTTTCCGGGCTCGGTCTGGGCCGAGGTGACGGGGTCAGTGGCCATGAAGACGGCGCCGAAGGCAAAGCCGCCCATCACGAGGTGATAGAAGCAGGGGATATCCGACAGGCCTGCGAGGTTTGCGAGGCCGGCTACGCAGAGCAGACCGAGAATCTCGCTGACCATGATCTTCCAGCTGGCGACGCCCGTCCAAAGGAGGATTGCTGCGCCGAGCAGGATCGCGATTACCGAGGTCTCACCCACGGAGCCCGGGATACCGCCCCAGAACATGGTCCAGAAGTCTGTTCCGTACTGGACGCCCGCGTTCACGAGGCCGTCCATTCCGCCGTCTGCCGTAAGGGCGAGCGGGGTAGCGCCGGAGAAGCCGTCGACCGTCTCCGCGCCCCTGAGGCTGATCCAGGTCTCGGATCCAGACATCTTGCTCGGATAGGAGAAGAAGAGGAAAGCGCGGGTGAGGAGAGCGGGGTTCCAGATATTCATTCCGGTTCCGCCGAAGACTTCCTTGCCGAAGATGACCGCGAAAGCGACTGCGACCGCGAGCATCCACAGAGGAACGTCTACCGGGACGATCAGAGGGATGAAGAAACCGGACACGAGGTAGCCCTCGTTGACCTCTTCGCCCCTGATCTGGGACGATGCGAACTCGATCGCGAGACCTACGAGGTAGGAGACCACGAACAGAGGGAGCACCTTCCAGAAGCCGAACCAGAACTCCTGCCAGATGTTCATATCAAGGCCGGTAGCCAGCGAGTGCTGGAAACCGACGTTCCACATGCCGAAGATTGCGGCGGGGACCGCGGCGATCACGGCAATGATCATAATGCGTTTGAGATCGACCGCATCACGGACATGGGCGCCTTTCTTCGCCACCGTTCCGGGAACTGCGAGGAATGTCTCAAAAGCATCGACCGTTGAGTGCAGCCAGTAGAGTTTGCCGCCTTTTTCAAAAATCTTGTTCATACTTTTAAGCCATTTCTTTAAGCATCAGGTCGATACCCTTTGCGATTATATCCTGAATGTAGTTCTTCGAAGGATCCACGAACTCGCAGACTGCGAGATCCTCGGGGAGCACTTCGTAGATACCGAACTTCTCCATCTTCTCGATATCGCCGGCAAGGCAGGCCTTGACGAGATACAGAGGGTAGATATCCATCGGGAGAACTTTGGAGTAGTAGGCGTCGTTCATAACGAACGCGCGCGGACCGCCGTGGAGGTTGGTATCCATGTCGTACTTTCTCCAGGGAGTAAGCCAGCTGAAGTAGCAGTGGTCTGTGCTGTACTGCTTCACTCGGAGCGGCATAGCCCATCCGAACGGCTCCTTCTCGGTTCCTTCCTTGATGAGGGTGACGGTGTTGTCGAAATATCCCAGATAGCCTTCGACTCCTACTGTTTTACCGCTGAGGACGTCTCCGCTGACTACGCGGACGATGTCTTCGTTAGTGCTGTAGAAGGGTTTGAGCTCGGTCATGGGAGTACCGGGGAGGGCATTTACATAGGCCGGCTGAATAGCCATAGGGCCGCTGACTGCCACCATCCTGCGGACATCGTACTTACCCTTAGTGAAGAGTTTGCCGACCGCTGCAAGGCCCTGAAGGGAGATGGTCCATATGGTTTCTTCCTTCTTTATGGGGCTTATGTGGCTGATCTGAACGCCTACGTTTCCGGCAGGGCACTTTCCCTCGAAGAAATGCTTTACGGCATTGAGCCTGGCGAGAGGAGAGTTTGCGTAAGTCTTTGCATTGAAACTTACGTGGACCTCGGCGATCTTGCTCAGGGCGTCGATACCGGCCTGAATAGCCGCGATCTCGCCTTCGAAGGCGAAGTCAGTATCTGCTGCTCCGGGGGTAGTGTTGAAGGCCGACACGAAGATGGCTTTCGGGGCGGCGGCGGGATCTGCGAGGATACCGTAGGGGCGCTGGACGAGCCAGGGCCACAGTCCGCTTCCGAGAAGCGCCTTCTTGACGTCTTCAGCCTCGAGCTGGGCGACGCTCTTTACACCGAAGTCTGCATACTTCTGGTCGGGATCGGTTTGGATCAGTACTGCGAGAAGCTTTCTCTTCTCGCCCCTGACAACCGCCTTCACCGTACCGCTGGCGGGGGAGGTGATTAGGATGTCAGGGTTTTTCTTGTCTGAGAAGACGGGGGAGCCGGCGAGGACCGTATCTCCTTCTTTTACGAGCAGGCGCGGCAGCAGACCTTTGAAGTCTCCGGGCTGGACAGCCACCACCTCACTCAGCAATGTCTTGCTCAGGCGTTTCTCGGCGCATCCCGTGATGGGGAGGTCGAGACCCTTTTTCAAAACGATTGTTTTGGACATTGTAGATATAGTTTGAATTGAATTTCAAATCGACCCACGAAGATACGGAAAAAATCCGTATTTTCGTGGGTAATATGGAAAACAATGTGAGCGTGATTTTGGAGGGACTCAACCCCGCGCAGAAAGACGCGGTCCAGGCCGTTGAGGGTCCTGTCCTCATAGTAGCCGGCGCAGGCTCCGGAAAGACAAGAGTATTGACGAGCAGGGTAGCTTACCTGCTCGCCTCCGGCGTCGACCCTTCACGGATCCTGGCCTTGACTTTTACGAAGAAAGCCGCCGGCGAGATGAAGGAGCGCATCGCCCTGATGGTAGGGGAGAAGCGCGCCCGCAGAGTAGTGATGGGAACCTTCCATTCCGTGTTCGTCCGCTTCTTGAGAAAGTACGCCGCATCTCTGGGCTATCCCGAACAGTTCACTATCTACGATACTTCCGATTCTACTTCCGCAATCAAGGTCTGCCTTAAGGAGCTGAAACTGGACCAGGACAAGTATTATAAGCCTAAGGACGTCCTCGCCAGGATCTCAAACGCGAAGAACAATCTCGTAACCTGGGATCGCTATTCCGCTCGTGAAGACCTGATTGCCGCAGACCGCCGCGCCCAGCGCGGCAGGATGGCTGAGCTCTACAAGCTCTACCAGCAGAAACTGAAAGCCTCGGGAGTGATGGACTTCGACGATATCCTCGTAAATATGAATATCCTTCTCAGGGATAATCAGGAAGCCCTCCAGGATCTCTCGTCCAGCTTCTACTATATAATGGTAGACGAGTATCAGGATACTAACTTCTCGCAATATGTGATCCTGAAAAGGCTTGCGATGATTTATCGCAATATCTGTGTCGTCGGAGATGATTCGCAGTCTATCTACGCCTTCCGCGGAGCCAAGATTGAGAATATCCTCAATTTCAAGAAAGATTATCCCGACTGTAAGATAGTCCGCCTCGAGCAGAACTACCGTTCAACTAAAACTATAGTCGAGGCAGCAAACAGCGTCATCGCCCACAACGAAGGCCGCATCCCTAAAGAGTGTTTCTCTGAAGGAGCGAAAGGCGAGAAGATCCGTGTCCTCGATTGTATGACAGACGCCGAAGAGTCGGCGATGGTAGTTCAGGAAATCGTGAACCGTATCCATACGGCGGGCGTTCAGTACCGCGATTTCGCCATCCTTTATAGAACTAACGCCCAGTCGCGTTCGCTGGAAGAGACTCTCAGGCGCCGCAATATACCTTATATGATATATTCCGGCAATTCGTTCTTCGATCGCGCCGAGGTGAAGGACCTGATGGCCTATTTCAAACTGGCAGTCAATCCCTCGGACGATGAAGCTTTCAAGAGGGCGGTTAACAAACCAGCCAGGGGAATAGGGGATACTACTGTTTCATCTTTGGAGTCGTTTGCCCGCCAGAAAGGGATCTGCCTATTCAAGGCCGTCTATTCAGAGGAACTGCTGAGCGTTCTTCGCGAGGCAGTAGTCGCTAAACTTCGCGCCTTCTGCGGGATGATAGACAAATTCGCAGTCTCGGCAGCGAAGGAGGACGCAGCTGAGCTGGCGAAGCGCATCGCCGACGAATCCGGCATCTATCCTTTCTACAAGGCAGATACAAGCGTCGAAGGTATGTCCCGCACCGCCAATGTCGAGGAACTCGTCAATTCGGTAGCCGTATACGTCAATGAGCTGGTCGAGGAGGCGGAAAACAACGGCGACGAGGCGCCTGTTGTTACCCTCGGCGATTATCTGGAAAATGTTTCGCTGCTCTCAAACGTAGATACTCCTACCGAAGAAGACGATACGAATAGGGTGGCGCTTATGACCGTTCACTCCGCAAAGGGCCTTGAGTTCCCATATGTTATGATAGTGGGCCTCGAGGAAAATCTGTTCCCTTCGTCTAATATGGTTTTCAGCGCCCAGGATCTGGAAGAGGAAAGGCGTCTGTTCTATGTCGCTCTTACCCGCGCGAAAAAAGACGTCATTCTTGCCTATGCCCATGACCGCTTCCGTAACGGCCGCCACGAACAGAACTCGATCTCCCGCTTCATCCGCGAAATCGATCCCCAGTATCTCGAAAAGCCCCTCGACGAGGAAGACGACTTCAGTTTCGCGCCCCGCAGCGGCTTTGGCGGCTTCGGCTCGCGCTTCGGATTGGGTGGCGGCTCGCGCTTCGGCTCACCAAGACCCCCGATCACGTCGGGGGTGACAAAGAAGTCATTGCCGGCCACGACCGGCAATCCTACCCCGGTTCGCACACCTCAGCCCTCGAAGCCCGAAGTTCAGTACGCCGACTTCGAGCCTGTCCATATGACCGAACTCTATGAGGGCGAGCGCATCGAACACAATCGCTTTGGTCCCGGAAAGATCCTTTCTATCACCGGCGTCGTTCCCGAGCTCAAAGCCGAGGTCGAATTCGACCACTACGGCCGAAAAACTCTCCTACTGAAATACGCTAAAATGCGCCCTGAACAGAAGTAGCGCTACGCAAACTCTGCTTTTTGCGGAAGATCCCGGTCAATTCGGTCCCTTAGCGTGGCTACCGCCCGTGTGTTGAAGGGTGATATCCACGTTTTGGGCCTTTTTCGCTCCCATCACCCCTTTCGCAGGGGGTGATAGCCACGCTCAAGACCTCAATACTCCAATGTCCAACCCTCGATCGCGCCACGCCGAGCGTTAGAGACCGCCCGCTCCTGACGATTATCAAGTCGCGAGCGGGAGTGTCCGCCAGGTACGATTTTGTCGAAGTTCGTCCCTGAGGCCTCGAGCGGCCTCTTTTAACCCTTCGAAAAAATCGTCCCCGACTTTTTAGCCCGCGCGGGCTCGGCGTTTCGGCAAACAATAAGGTCCAACCCCTCGCGACAACATCCCTGCCGGGGGCTAACGAATATATATTCGAACGTGAGGGAAAGCGCGAATGCTTCGCGCCGTTGGGTGGATATCCCTGTATTACAGAGAGTTGTTTAAATCAAACTCCGAATATTTCCGACTTTGATTTGCATAATTATCTGTAAATCAATGAGTTCCACCTGACGGCTACATAAATAATTATGAGAAGGAGGCGAGCGAAGCCGATGTGAGGAAGGCCGCAGGGGGAT
>CAJOJC010000073.1 GCA_905234775.1 uncultured Bacteroidales bacterium
CGACCGCTTGTAAACGAACGGTTTCAGGTTCTATTTCACTCCCCTGTTCGGGGTGCTTCCCACCTTTCCCTCACGGTACTGGTTCACTATCGGTCTTCCAGAAGTATTTAGCCTTGCGGCATGGTCGCCGCAGATTCAGACAGGATTCCACGTGTCCCGCCCTACTCAGGTGGTAATCTCAACTCAACCTCTTTACCCGTACGGGACTTTCACCCCCTGCGGTCCGACTTTCCAGACGGTTCCGGTTCATTGCTGAGTCTTAATGATTACTCCTACAACCCCGATGGCGCCGTAACGTCACCGGTTTAGGCTCTTCCCATTTCGATCGCCACTACTTTGGGAATCGATATTTCTTTCTCTTCCTCCGGGTACTAAGATGTTTCAGTTCCCCGGGTTCACGATCTTCAATCCAGCGGGTTGCCCCATTCGGATATGTGCGGATCAATTCCTGTTTGCAGATCCCCGCACCTTTTCGCAGCTTACCACGTCCTTCGTCGTCTCTGGAAGCCAAGGCATCCTCCGTTCGCTCTTCTTCTCTTTCTCTTTCGTGAATCATACCAAGATTAACTGTCTTAACACTTAATCTCAATATTAACTCGATTTGCCTTGAAATTGTAGTCCTCAATTGCAACACGAAAAAACTCGTATTTCTAATCTTTAGACTAATCTTTTCAATTATTTACCTCGTTATCTCTCTCAATAATTCAAAGAACTTTTTTCAACCCCTTCACGTCAAGCGCGAAAAGGACTGCAAAGATAGACATATTTTTTATTATCGCAAATTTTTCGGGAATATTTTTACTATTTTTGTTTCCAATCTATACCTATATATAATATGAGGAAAGAAGTAACTCCCTACTCCGTTGCCGTTGGTCTGTTGATGACCATTCTCTTTTCCGCGGCAGCGGCATATCTCGGCCTTAAGGTAGGCCAGGTTTTCGAAGCTGCAATTCCTATAGCCATCATCGCTGTAGGCCTTACCGGCGCCCTTAAGAAGAAGGACGGTCTGGGTCAGAATGTCATCATCCAGAGTATCGGAGCCTGCTCGGGAGTAATAGTAGCGGGAGCTATCTTCACTCTCCCGGCCATCTACATCCTGGGTCTGGAAGTTAACTTCACCCAGATGTTCCTCAGCTCGCTGCTCGGCGGTGTGCTCGGCATCCTCTTCCTCATTCCTTTCCGCAAGTATTTCGTCAAGGAGATGGACGGGCAGTATCCGTTCCCGGAGGCGACGGCGACAACCAAGGTGCTTACAAGCACCGAAGGTGGCAGCGCGAAGACGCTGCTGGCCGCCGGCCTGATCGGCGGCCTTTACGACTTTGTCGTAAGCACCTTCGGTGCATGGGCCGAGACCCTCAGCACTACCGTCATGCACTGGGGCCAGGTGGTCTCAGACAAGGCCAAGGTGGTCCTGAAGCTGAACACCGGTGCCGCCGTCCTCGGCCTTGGCTACATCGTGGGCCTTAAGTACGCCTTTATCATATGCTGCGGCTCGCTGCTCGTCTGGCTCGTCATCATCCCAGGCATGAACCTGCTGTTCGGGGGCCAGATAGTCGACCTCATGGGCACGGGCATCGCTCAAACGATAGGCGAGATGTCGCCCGACCAGATATTCAAGGAATACGCGCGCCACATCGGCATCGGCGGAATCGCCACCGCCGGAATCATCGGCATCATCAAGAGCGCGGGCGTGATCAAAAGCGCGGTCGGGCTGGCAGTCGGTGAGTTCCGCAGGAAGGGCGCGGGGGCCCAGGCGGTCGAAGAAAGCCAGCGGGATCTCTCGATGAGGCTGATTGTCTTCGGCATCGCGTTCGCCCTTTTGGCGACCTTCGCCTTCTTCGCATTCGGCGGCGTGGTCGAGAACGTCTGGCAGGCGCTGATCGGCGTGCTGATCGTGGGCGTGATCGCGTTCCTCTTCACGACCGTCGCGGCCAACGCAATCGCGATCGTGGGAACCAACCCCGTCAGCGGCATGACCATCATGACGCTGATTATCACAGCGTTAGTGCTGGTCGCCGTGGGGCTTAAGGGCAACGCTGGAATGGCCGCGGCCATGGTCATAGGCGGCGTCGTTTGCACTGCCCTCTCGATGGCGGGCGGCTTCATCACCGACCTTAAGATCGGCTACTGGACCGGGGTCACGCCCGCGAAGCAGGAGACCTGGAAGTTCGTGGGCACGATCGTGGCGGCCGCTACCGTCGGGGGCGTGATGATGATTCTCAATAAAACCTACGGTTTCACGGGCGAGGGCGCGCTGGTCGCTCCGCAGGCCAACGCGATGGCAGCGGTTATCCAGCCCATGATGAACGGCGGCAATGCGCCATGGCTGCTCTACGGCATCGGCGCGCTGATCGCGATTCTGCTGACCGTCTTCAAGGTCCCGGCGCTCGCTTTCTGCCTGGGAATGTTCATCCCGCTCGATCTCAACCTCCCGCTCCTCGTGGGTGGCGCGATCGCATGGTTCGTCAGCCACCGCTCTTCGGACGAGGCTCTGAATAAGGCGCGGCTCGACAAGGGCACCCTGATCGCCTCCGGTTTCATCGCCGGCGGCGCGCTGATGGGCGTCGTCTCCGCTATCCTCCGCTTCGCGGGAGTAGACTGGTTCCTCGCCGACTGGAACACCGTCGCCGCCGGCCACGCTGCCTCCGGCGCCCAGGCTATCGCCATCGTCCCGCTGTTGGGACTGATCTTCTACATGGCCTGGTCCTCCATGAAGGCGAAGAAATAGTGTTTGGAAAATAATATATATATTCGTAGCATGAAACGCTTCGCTATCGCTTTGTTACTGATTGTCGGCACGCTTACAACGCGGGCTCAGGTCATCTTTGATCTTGAGACTCTGCGGGGAAGCCTTTATGACATTACGCTCGAGGTCAAGGACTCGCTCACTAATGAGCCAATAGCCTTTGCGTCGGTATATCTAAATGCTCCAAAAGATACTGTTATCAACCACTTTACCCTTTCCGACGCTGATGGGAAAGCTGTTCTCGAAGACGTGCCTGGCGGGGATTATTATCTCAACATAGAGTTTCTGGGATATTATCCGGCAAAGAAGCATTTCTTCCTGCGGGGCCAGAAAGAATTCGGAACAATCTTGCTTGCAGAAAACCCCGACGAACTGGAAGCGGCTAAGGTATCCGCCCTTGCTAATCCGGTCGAGTTCCTCCAGGATACCACCATCTTCAACGCGGCTGCTTTCAGTTCCAACGAAAACGACGTGCTTCAGGATCTCCTGCGCCGTATGCCCGGAATCGAAGTCGGCGCCGACGGTGATGTAAAGGTCCACGGCAAAAGCGTCAGCAAGATAACCGTCAACGGAAAAACCTTCTTTATGGGCGATAAGACCGCTGCACTACAAAACATTCCTGCGCAAGCTGTTGACAAGGTCAAGGTGGTTGATAAGCAGTCCGACGCGGCAGCGTTCAGCGGCATCAAAGACGATGCAAAGGAAACCGTGATGGACGTCCAACTCAAGAAGGAGTATAGCCATGGACTATTCGGTAACGCCAAACTCAACGGCGGCGCGAGTCTCCCGTCGGCCGAAGAAAGCGAATTTCTCGAAACGCGGCCGATCCTAGTGAGCGGAAGCGCGATGGTCTCAGCATTCGGCGACAAGGACCAGGCAACCCTGATTGCAAACGGCATGAACGCCGACGGAACCGGCGAGAGCATTGTCTACTCCGGATCGTCTTTCCTAGGACAGGGCATCCACTCTTCTGCCCAGGCAGGCGTCAACTACAATACCGACAGGGTAAAGGGATACGACTCGAATGCGACGCTGTACTGGCGTTACAACGGTGTAGACGGTAAAGACCGTGAGATCAGGACGACGATGCAACCCGAATCGGAGGACATCTTGTCTTGGAAGGACGGAATATCGACATCAGACCGCAACTACCTCAGCGCTGGCCTCGAACTCGAGAACAAGGATAAGGCGAAGTATAACATCATCTTTAAGCCCGGCATAGCCGTTTCGCATACGCTTCGCGCCGGCGCCGACAGCAGCTCTTCGATCGTTGGAGGAGCGCTGAAGAACTGGTCCACAGGCGCGACTTCTTCCAACATCGAGGCATTCACGACCAACGGCGACTTTACCTTTGGAATTAAGAATCTAGGCAACCCGATGCGCAGCCTTACCCTCACGGGCAACTACCGCATTGACGCAGACCATGGGACCGAAACCGAAACCCACCGGACCTGGCTCTCTGGCTCCGGGACTACCGACCTGCGTGCCTTGAACTACGACCGCACGGCCGGCGACCGTTCGTTGTATACCTCACTGCAGTACGTGGAGCCTTTGTCCGACAAGGTCGCACTGCAAACCACTTTAACCACCAACTTCGACCTAGACCGCTCTGCCAAAGACGCATTCAACCCCGACGGAACCGCCAACACTTATTATACGGCCCGGTCCGAGAGCAACTACACCTCGTTTATGGGGCGCATGCTGCTCCAACTCTTTGACGGCAAACTGAGGGTGGGCGCCCTCGCCCGCTCGTCGAAGACGGTTACCCGCGCTACATCTATGGGCATTGACACAGAATCCGATGGGAACTGGCTCCTCAACTGGTCTCCGTTCGTCAGGTATAGCGGCGATTTCAAAGACGGCTCGTCGATTAACATCGGCTACAATGGAGTGTCAGACAAACCCGACCATTCCTTTATGCTCGGTACGGTCAATATCAGCAATCCCACTTTCCTGACGATAGGCAATATCAATCTGCAGAGTTCGTTCTCCCATTCTTTGACCGTTCGCTACAACAAAATGAACCGCGAGAAGAAGATTAGAACCTACCTCAATTTCCGGGGCAGTGTCGCGACTCGCCAAAGGGTGGATGCCGTCTGGTTCGACTCCAACAGCATTCGTTATTCGCTGCCGGTAAACGCCAGACATCCTTCAATCAATCTTAGTCTGTACTATAACCTGACCAAACAGGAGCTATGGTTTGACAACTTATCTTTCTCATCCTACGGAAGCATAGGATATTCAAGAAGCGTTGCGTATCAGGCTCCGGGGACTCTGGCCGCCCTTGATCTCAGCAATTTCGACTACAATGCATTTATGGCTAACTTCTGGGGAATAGGGGGCGATAACTTCTATAATGGGACCAGCGGCTTTCAGGAGAGCCTAAGCCGGAATTTCGACTCGAATATCGACTGCCTGGTCAGTTGGCGCGGAGAGAATCTCAATGCGTCGTTCTCGGTTGGAGGCATGTATGCCAAGGCTATGTATTCGCTCAACTCTCAGGCAGATACAGATTACTATGGCTTGTCTGAAATGGCGATTATAGACTGGAACCTACCTAAGGACTATTCGGCTAGATTTTCTGGAAGCCATATAGACCATTTCGGCTATGGTGCTCTTTACAACAAATCGCGCACTATCCTGACAGCCTCCCTGAATAAAAACATCAAGTCTTGGACTCTGACTTTCAGAATCAACGATATCCTTAACGACGGAGCGACCAACTATATCGACTCCGGTCCTAACTACGTCAGCAGCTACTTCTACAATGATCTAGGCCGCAACATCATCTTCGGCGTTTCTTACCGTTTTGGCAAGATGAACGCCACCCAGAACCGCAACGCCCAAACCGCGATGTGGAAGATGTTGTAGCCCTACGATTCCGAAGATTTAAATTTTCTTGGAATTTGACCAAAGCATAGGAATTTCGTATTTTTGGAGTTGCTATGTTCGTAGGTCTGATCAGCGATACACACGGAGTGTGGAGTCCGGAGTTCCAGGAGTTTCTGGAGCCCTGCGACGTCGTGTGGCATGCCGGAGATTGGGGTGCTGATGTAGAGTTCACCAAGCAGATCTCCGATTGGAAACCGGTTGTCGGAGTCTATGGCAACTGCGACGGGCAGGATATCCGCCTCGAGTATCCGTCATATCAGCTTTTCGAATGCGGAGGGATGAGCGTCCTGATGACGCATATCGGAGGATATCCCGGCCACTACGACTATCGGGCCCGTGCGCTGATTGAGCGCTTCCGCCCCCAGGTCTTCGTCTGCGGCCACTCCCACATCCTGAAAGTAATGTACGACGACTACTATCAGATGATGACCCTCAACCCCGGCGCCTGCGGCGTTCAGGGCTGGCACGTCCTGCGAACAGCGCTGCGCTTCAAAATAGACGGCGGCCAGCTGACCGATATGGAGTTGTTTAAACTCCCCCGATAGAATTCTTGTTGTCCAATAGCCACAAATGAGCGAATAATAGCGCTCTTGAAGAGGAATTTGCTGAGCGGAAGATACCGTGCGGGTGGCGTGCGGTTTCTCTGACGCGATTAGTGGGTCGCGAGCGGGAATGTCCGCTTGGTATGATTTGTTCGAAGATGTTTTTGCGGCCGCGCGCTAAGTCGCTTGCGGCCACTCCACCCTCCGAAAAAATCATCCCCCGTTGTTTCTGAAGCCGCGAGTGAAGCTTTACTGCGTTAATAGCGTGCTACCCTCCGCGGGGAATGCCCTGCCGGGGGATTATATATATTCGACCGGTAGTGTCGGTAGTGCGGATTCGTATGGGAGTGCTAACACTCGACTGACCTACCGCACGAACCGCCGGAGTGTCCGGCGGAAGAGGTGCGGCTGAGGGCGCGAGTTACGCTCGCGAGCGCCCGGGCTAAAGAGGGGCGAGGCCTGATTATGCCGAGCC
>CAJOJC010000074.1 GCA_905234775.1 uncultured Bacteroidales bacterium
CCGGTATTCGCCGCGGCGGTGATTCTGCCTCCCGACTTTTATCATCCCTTACTGAACGACTCCAAGCAGATGACGGAAAGGCAGCGCGAAGAGCTCCGGCCCATAATCGAGAGCGAAGCGATCGCCTGGGCCGTGGAGGAAGTCAGCGCCGAGGAGATTGACAGACTTAACATCCTTTGGGCTTCGGTAACTGGGATGCAGAGAGCAGTACTGAAACTGAAAGTTAAGCCGGAGTTCCTACTGATAGACGGGCCCAAATTCCGCCCGTTCGCGGACTACTCGCGAGACAAATACGAGACGGTAGTCCATGGCGATGCCACCTACGCCAGTATCGCCGCCGCCTCGGTCCTTGCGAAGACCTGGCGCGACGAATATATGGTTAAACTGGCTCAGGAATACCCTCAATACGGCTGGGACAAAAACAAAGGCTATCCCACGCCGGAACACATAGCCGCAATTAAGCAATACGGGTACACGAAACATCACAGGAAGAGTTTCCACCCGAAAGAACTGGAACCAACGTTATTCTAATGGATATCAACAACATACGCGCTGCGCTGCTGGAGGTAGTACACCCCGGCAAGCAGAATAAAAGCATAGTCGAACTCGGGATGGTCGGAGACATCGAGGAGGCAGACGGCAAAATAACTGTCACCCTGATCTTCCCCAAGCGCCGCGACCCGCTGGCCGAATACCTTATCGGCGCAGCCCGCGCGGCCCTGATCCGAAACTTCCCGGATGCGGAATCTGAGGTCAAAACGGTTGTAGCCGAAGATCCCAAACCCGCAAAAAAGAAACTGGAACTCAGTGGAGACACGATCAAGCATATCGGCAAGGTAATCGGCATCGCCTCCGGAAAGGGTGGGGTCGGGAAATCGACCGTGGCCGTGAACCTGGCCGTCGCGCTCGCGAGGCTCGGGTACAAGGTCGGGCTTGCGGACGCGGATGTCTATGGTCCGTCGGTCCCGACCATGACCGCGACGCAGGGAGAGCAGCCGGCCGCGTACGGCGAGGAGGGCCACGAACTGATGGTCCCGATCGAGAAGTACGGCGTGAAATGGATGAGCATCGGCTATTTCGCCGGTGAGGACCAGGCGCTTATATGGCGTGGGCCCATGGCCTGCAGCGCGCTCAAACAGATGATCCTCCAGGTCGACTGGGGCGAGCTCGACTTCCTGCTGATCGACCTGCCCCCGGGAACGGGCGACATCCATATCTCGCTCGTCCAGGATATCAGGCTCGACAGCGCGATTATCGTCACCACCCCGCAAAAGGTGGCGATCAGCGACGTCAGAAAAGGCATCGGCCTGTTCCAGAACGAGAATGTAGACCGACGGATACTCGGAATAGTCGAGAACATGGCCTGGTTCACCCCGGCAGAACATCCGGAAGAGAAGTATTATATCTTCGGCAGGGAAGGCGGCGCCGCGATGGCAGGCGAACTGGGGCTGGATCTGCTCGCGCAGATTCCGCTGGTTCAGAGCCTGCGCGAAAGCGGCGACGCCGGCGAGCCCGCCGCCCTCGGAACCGGCCCCGCGGCCGAGGCCTTCCTGGCCCTGGCGGCGAAAGTGGCGGAAATTGCTTAAATTTGGATGGCGCTCTCTCAGCGGGCGCGACGTAAAAAATGGCTAAAACCAAAAAAACTGAAGATACCCCGATGCTCCGGCACTACTTCGCCGTCAAGGCGCAGCACCCGGAAGCAGTCCTGCTCTACCGATGCGGCGACTTCTACGAATGCTATTCGGATGACGCCGTTCTGGTAAGCAAGGTCCTGGGGCTGGTGCTCACAAAAAGGGCTAACGGCGAGAAGGGACCGACCGAGATGGCCGGCTTCCCCCACCATGCGATAGAGACTTATCTCCAGAAACTGATCCGTGCGGGCTATAAAGTAGCCATCTGCGATCAGTTAGAGGACCCTGCGCTTGCGAAAAACAAACTTGTTAAGCGCGGTGTGACAGAGATCCTTACGCCCGGAGTTGCCTTCGGCGAAGGCATGCTCGACCAGAAAGAGCACAACTACCTCTGCGGCCTTTATTTCGAGGATAATGTCTGCGGCGCAGCCTTCCTCGACGCCTCAACCGGCACCTTCCAGGTGGCTCAGGGCAGCCTCGATTATATCGGAACTCTTCTGTCTTCATTCCAGCCGAAGGAGCTCGTAGTCGAGCGCTCGGTGCGCGCGGCAGTAGCCCAGCGCTACCCCGACTATTATCTGACTTGCGTCGACGAATGGGCCTTCGTCTATGAAGCCGCATACGAAAAGCTGACCAAGCAGCTGGGCGTCAAGAGCCTGAAAGGCTTCGCGATAGACGCCTACCCGCTTTCGATTTGCTCGGCCGGCGCGCTGATTTTCTATCTAGAACAGACCCAGCACGTAGGCCTCAAGAATATCTGCAGCATCTCCCGTATCGACGAGGCGAAGTTCGTGTGGATGGACAAATTCACCGTCCGCAATCTGGAGATTTTCGCCAGCGCGAGCGAGAAAGACGGAGTCAGCCTGGTCGAGACTATCGACCGCTGCTGCTCTCCGATGGGAGCCAGGCTGCTCCGCCAGTGGCTCGCGCTGCCCAGCCTCGACCTCGCCGAACTGAACGCCCGCTATGACTGCGTCCAGTTCTTCTATGACAACGACGGCGCGCTCGAGGAGCTTCAGGGCGAAATCAGCAATGTCGGCGATCTCGAGCGCATCATCGCACGCGCCGCGACCGGAAAGATCCTGCCGCGCGAGGTGATGCAGCTCGGCCGCAGCCTGGCCCAGATGGCCCCTATCCAGGGCTTGTGTGCCGGCTCCGGAGTAGCCGCCCTCGAAAAGCTCGCCGCGAAGATGAAGAACTGCGAGAAGATAGTGGAGAAGATCCGCGGGACGATGGACGAAAACCCGGCCGCCCAGATTGGGAAGGGCCCGGTCATCGCCGCGGGAGTCGATCCTTCGCTGGACGAACTGCGCAGCATCTCCACGGGCGGGAAGCAGTACCTGCTCGACCTGCAGCAGCGCGAGAGCGAACGCACCGGAATCCCTTCGCTGAAGATAGGCTACAACAACGTCTTCGGCTACTATCTCGAGGTGCGCAACACCTATAAGAACATGGCCCCTCCCGAATGGGTGCGCAAGCAGACGCTCGTTGGCGCCGAGCGCTACATCACCCAGGAGCTGAAGGACTACGAGGAGAAGATTCTCGGGGCCGAGGCCAATATCTACGAAATCGAGAGCCGGGTCTACGGCGAGCTGATCGCCTACATCCAGGGCTGCATCCGCGACATCCAGGCGAACTGCAAGGTGGTCGCGCAGCTCGACGTGCTTCAGGGCTATGCCCAGCAGGCGCTGGACCATGGCTACTGCCGCCCCGAGCTCGACAAGTCGAATTCGATCGATATCAAGGCCGGCCGCCATCCCGTGATCGAGACGCTGATGCCGGCGGGCGAGCAGTACGTTCCGAACGACATCCGGATGGACAGCGCCACTAACCAAATCATGATCCTGACCGGCCCGAATATGGCCGGAAAGAGCGCGCTGCTGCGCCAGACCGCCCTCATCATCCTGATGGCTCAGGCGGGCTCGTTCGTGCCGGCTGACTCCGCGCGCCTCGGCTATTTCGACAAGATCTTCACCCGCGTGGGCGCGACCGACAACATCTCGCGCGGCGAGTCGACCTTCATGGTCGAGATGCTTGAAACGGCCATGATCATGCACAACCTCAGCCAGCGTTCGCTCGTCCTGCTCGACGAAATCGGCCGTGGAACCTCGACCTACGACGGCATGTCCATCGCCCGCGCGCTGGTCGAGTACGTCCATAAATACGGCAAGGGCGCGAAGACGCTGTTCGCGACGCACTACCACGAACTCAACGACCTCGAGGCGCTCTACCCGCGCGTGAAGAACTACCACATCGCGGTGAAGGAGCAGGGCAAGGACGTGATATTTTTGAGGAAGCTCGAACCGGGCGGTGTCGCCCACAGCTTCGGTATCCATGTCGCCCGCCTCGCGGGCATGCCCAAGGAGGTGGTGGAATCGGCCGAACGGACGCTCGTGGAGCTCGAGCGGCGCGAAAAGCGCGCGGAGGCCCTTTCGAAACAGGGCAAGGTAGAGGCGGACGGAAGCCTCCAGCTCTCGTTCTTCCAGCTCGACGATCCTGCGCTCGCCGGCCTGCGCGAAAAGCTCGAGGCTGCGGACCTGGACAACATGACCCCGATGCAGGCGTTCGATCTGCTGCGGCAGATGAAAAACGAACTGGGCGTTTAGTGAAAATCGGCCGTCCCGGCCCGACGGCCCTAAGCACCCGCGCTTGATTATCGGGGCCCCCGAAAATCTGCCGATTTTTGGGGTGATGGTTGCGGGGGGACCTCCAGCGCGAAGCGCGTCAGGTGGGATGAGCGAAGCGAAGGCCCGAGGGATGGGATGGCCGATTTTTATTTGTTAAAAACCACTATTTTTAATAGATTTGCAGACTTTCTGAAATATCTATAAAAAACACTAAATAAAGATGAAAGAGTATTCAGCACAAGACATCCGCAACGTGGTCCTTCTGGGCGCAACTAAGTCCGGTAAGACTACGCTTGCAGAAACTATGCTTTTTGAGGGAAAAGTTATCGACAGGCGCGGTACCGTTGAGGACAAGAACACCGTCTCCGATTTCGACGAACTCGAGAAGCTCAACCAGAGGTCGATCTACGCGACTCCCGTGTACGCCGAGTTCCAGGGCAAGAAAATCAACATTCTCGACGCCCCTGGTTCCGATGATTTCATCGGCGGCGCATACGCAGGCTTCCGCGTCTGCGAGAACGGCATCCTCGTTATGAACGCCCAGCAGGGCATCGAGGTCGGAACAAGGAACGCACTCCGCTATGCAGACCAGTACAAGCTCCCCCTCATCGTCGCAGTTAACCATCTCGACGGCGAGAAGGCAGACTGGGATCTCGCTCAGCACGCCCTTAAAGAGGCCCTCGGCAGCAAGTTCCTCGCTATCCAGTTCCCTACCGGTACCGGAGTAGATTTCAACGGCTTCGTTGATATCCTGAAGATGAAGTACTACGGTCCTCAGGGAGAGGCCGAGATTCCTGCAGAATTTGCAGACAGGGCAGAGGAAGCCCGCATGGCCCTTATCGAGAAGGTCGCCGAGTTCGACGACGCTCTCATGGAGAAGTTCTTCGAAGAAGGAACCCTCTCAGACGAGGAAATCGTAAACGGTCTCGCAATCGGTATCAAGAACCGCGAGGTTTACCCGATTCTCTGCGTGTCCGGAAAGAAGGACATCGGCGTCAAGCGCCTCCTCGAGTTCACCATCGGCTCGGCAGTTGCCCCGACGGCAGACGAGAAGGCTGCAGCTGGTCTCTTCATCTATAAGAACAATGTCGAGCATCACCTCGGAGAGGTTTCCTACTTCAAGGTAATGTCCGGAACCGTTACCGCTGGTCTCGATCTCGAGAACCCGGAGACAGGAGACAAGGAGCGCCTCAGCGCTATCTACGCTGTTGCCGGAACTAAGAAGGAGCCCGTCCAGGTCCTCAAGGCCGGTGACTTCGGCTGCGCAGTTAAGCTCAAGAACGGAAAGAGCAACACTACCCTTTCCGCTATTGGCTCTGGCCTCAACTTCGACAAGATCCAGTACCCTGCACCCAAGTACCGTTGCGCCATCAAGGCCAAGGTCCAGCAGGACGAGCAGAAGCTCGGCGAGGCTCTGAAGAAGATCTCCGCTCAGGATCCTACCGTTATCGTAGAGTACTCCAAGGAACTCCGTCAGACCATCCTCAGCGGAAACGGCGAGCAGCACATCAACGCTGTTAAGTGGAGAGTGAACAACGAGTTCGGTCTCGAGATCGAGCTCTTCGCCCCGAAGGTGCCTTACCGTGAGACAATCACAAAGGTCGCTACCGCTCAGTATCGTCATAAGAAGCAGTCCGGCGGCGCCGGTCAGTTCGGTGAGGTCCACCTCCTCGTCTGCCCTGCAGAAGGAGACCTCAGGACCAAGTTCCCCATCGATGGAAAAGACACTCAGCTCAACATCAAGACCCAGGAAGTCATCGACCTCGAGTGGGGTGGAAAGCTTGAGTTCTACAACTGCGTCGTTGGTGGCGCCATCGACCTCGGCTTCATGCCCGCTATCCTCAAGGGTATCAAGGACCGCATGGTCGAAGGCCCTCTTACCGGATCGTACGCCCGCGACATCCGCGTCTACGTCTACGACGGTAAGATGCACCCGGTAGACTCCAAGGAAATCGCCTTCATCATCGCCGGCCGCAACGCCTTCAAGGAGGC
>CAJOJC010000075.1:0-3171 GCA_905234775.1 uncultured Bacteroidales bacterium
GAATACGCCGACGCCGCCAGCTTCTGCGACCTTACTCCCTCGCTAACCAAGGAGATTCACCTCCCCACCTTCACCGGCACTTTCGGCGAATGGGTATGCTGTCCCAAGTTCAATTCCGGAATGTTCGACGCGATGTCCCAGACCGGCTTTATCGCCACCTTCTGCGGCCACGACCACGACAACGACTTCTCCGCCCTCTACCGCAAACCCACTGCTGTTTCTCCCGTAGCTACCGACACCACTTCGGATACCGTCATGCCCGACCCTTCATCAAATACCGTCATGCCCGACCCCGATCGGGCATCTTCCCGCCCGATGCTTCTGTGCTACGGCCGCTATTCCGGTTCCAACGGCGAGTACAATCACCTCCCGAAAGGCGCCCGCCTGATCACCCTCCGCTCCGACGGTTCCCTCGAAACATGCATTCTCGACTCCTCCGGCACCCCCTCCAACCACGTCCAACTCAATACCCCGCTCTCCCTGTAACTTTTCGACTTCTCTCCCCTCTTTCACGGGTGTAGTCCAATTTTGCCAGTTACTTTGCCCCTCCCGGCGCTTTTCGCAGGAGTGCCACACACCGACTCCCGCCAGAACCTGTTGTGAGGCCCCTTCTTGTGTGGCGTCGAGCAAAATTGCCCCCTACCACACCGCCAGATGCCCGAGGCACCTTTCTAAAAGGGGTGACCGTGTGGCACTCTTGCAGAAATCGTCTGCTTTCTCGATAATTCAACTCCCTACCACAGATCGCGCTGCGCCGAGCTCGAGTGAGCGGCTCAGCTTGCGCGATGGGTGCTTTGATGCGGAGAGTCGTAGTAGTGTTAATTCGAGTCGGGCCCCGGCATCTACTTTTACGGGGGATGACGCATCCCCCGAACCCCCTGCGGCCTTTTCGCCTTTAGCTTCGCTCGCCTCCTTCTCGCTCGGAAGAAGATACTAGTACCTTCTTCTGGTTCCGTATTTCCTCGCTACGCTCTAAAATACCCGGCCCGGCCGGTCGGCTGATGCCGACTACGTCGCTCCGCTCCTCTAAGCCCGCCTCCACTACCGGTCGAATATTTATAATCCCCCGGCAGGCTCGCTTCCCGCGGAGGGTAGCACCCAGTCATCGCACTAAAACTTCATTCGCGGCGTCAGAAACAACGGAGGATGATTTTTTCGAAGGACAGAGAGGTCGCGCCAGAGAAACCGCACACCCTCCGCGCCGGCAGCACGCACAAAAAAACAACAGACACCTATTAAGGGTAGATGTCCGTTGCAATTAAACTAGATGTCATACACATGACACAACAAAGGTACCACTATTTTCAAACATTTTTACTTCAAAATTCCGCATCTATTTCCCGAATAATCACTACCTTTACGCTGATTATGAAACGTCTTTACACTACTGTCGCAATAAGTCTGTTGTTCGTTGTCAACGCGCTCGCCGGGACCCCGGTCGTAGCACCGAATCTCGGGACAAAAACCGAGGTCGCGCCGCTATGGTTTGGGCCCAACGCCTTCCCAGTTCCGGAGATGACGAATGGACAAATAGATACCGCACGTACAATAGAACTCGCGGGCGATTATTTTCAAGGACACTTAGCCGACGGAGTTGACCGGACATTCGATGCATTCCTGCGGATACACCTTCCGCTGTGGACTGAGCGCGCCGCACTTACGGTCTGGATGCCCGTCGTGGAATTCTGGAGAACCGATGCGACCGTCGATGCGGCGCGCCACATCCTCTCCGACCCCGCAAAAGATCCCGGCCACGACAGCGGCGACGTATACATAAGCCTTGATATTCAGCTGGTTACAGAGAGATTCTTCCGCCCGGCCATCCTCCTTCGCAGCGTACTCAAAACCGCTTCCGGCAACAACTTCGGTTATGCCCGCTACTACGACGCCCCGGGCTATTTCTTCGACCTGACTGCCGCCAAATCAATTGGCCCCGTCCGCCTGGCCGCTACTACCGGCTTCCTCTGCTGGCAAACCGACAACGGCCGCCAGAACGATGCCGTCCAGTACGGCCTCGCTGCCTTCTTCACCCCGGGCGACATCCCCTACTGCGCCCCCTGGCTCAATGGTTTCTCCCTCTCGACTCAGTGGGCCGGCTACACCGGCTGGGAACGCCATGGCGACGCCCCGATGACCATCTCCGCCCGCGCCGCCTACCGCATAGCCAACTTCGAACCTTACCTCTACTTCCAGCAGGGAATCAAGGACTGGCCTTTCACCCAACTCCGCGCAGGCATCGTCTACCGCTGGTAGCGGCTGTCGGCGCTTTGCGCTTCTTACCGCCGGCGCCAAGGAACACTTTTTGCAAATTTTTCGAAATAAGTATTGCACATTCGAAAAATTGATATACCTTTGCAGTGTACTATTAAACTAATACACGACTAAAAAGGTATAAAAACATATGAGCAAAACAGTGAAAAAGTTAGTAGTGATTCTCGGCCTTATGATGGCCGTAACAGTCTCTGTATCAGCAGCTCCGAAAAGGCAGACCCAGCCCGGCGTCAGCGGAAAAATCATCGACGTAGCGACTCAACTCCCCGAGCCTTACGTCACCTATTCTATCGCGAGCACTGACGCGCCAAAAGACGCCGCTCCCCTGAAGATGACGATCACCGACGAAAACGGCGCGTTTACCGAGCCGCTTCCCGATGGATCTTACATCATCGAATTCTCCTCACTCGGTAAAAAAGATCTCACGCGTACATTTATTATCGCGGGCGCGTTGGTAGATCTTGGCACCATCGAGATGGAAGACGACACCGAAGCGCTGGCGGAAGCTACAGTGACTGCCCTCAGGCCCCTCGTCAAAATGGAGGTCGACAAAATGACCTATAATGTAGAAGACGATGTAGACAGTAAGACCATGACCATGCTCGACATGCTCCGCAAGGTTCCGATGGTTACTGTCGATGCTCAGGACAACATCACCGTCAACGGCAGCTCCTCCTTCAAGGTCTATGTCGACGGCAAGCCCAACCAGATGCTCTCCTCGAATCCTTCGAAGATATTGAAGATGATGCCCGCGAGCGCGTTCAAGGGCGTAGAGGTTATCACCAACCCAGGAGCTAAGTACGATGCTGAGGGAGTGGGCGGTGTCCTCAACCTCATCACCGACAAAACCACCGGCCAGAAAGCCATCCAGGACGGCTACAACGCCACCCTCAACGCCGA
>CAJOJC010000075.1:3202-9408 GCA_905234775.1 uncultured Bacteroidales bacterium
ATCCTCGTCACCGGACAGAAGGGCAAGTTCTCCTTCAGCGCAAACATCACAGCCGTTCGCCAGCAGATGGACGGCATCGACATAATGAACAGCATGAAGAATCTCGACGCCTCCGGCAACATCGTCTCCGACCTCACGATGACGGGATCCCAGGACCAGCTTGCTCCTGGCATCTACTCCGACATCTCAGCCAGCTACGAGATCGACTCGCTGCGCCTCGTTACCGCCACCTTCGGCAACATGGACTTCAACACCGTTGAAAATGGGAACTTCAACAGCGTGATGACCAGCGGTGACGGCTCGACTCTCTTCTCCTACGACTCCAAGATTAATACGGCTTACAGATTCGGCAACTACCACGCGGGCCTGGACTACCAACGTTCGTTCGCTGGGATCGAGGGACGTGCGTTTACAGCATCATACCTCCTCTCCACCCGCCCCACGGTTAACGACAACTACTCCTACTACAACGGCTTCGAGACCGACCGCCATTCCTACGACAAGCAGAATATGGTAGAGCAGACCGCCCAGCTCGACTACACTACCCCCTGGGGCGAGGGCGGCAGCTTCTCGACCGGCGCGAAGTTCATCTCCAGGGCCAATACCTCGAACTCGGAGTACTTCCTCCTGAGCGGCGGCGACTGGGCCAGGAACGATGCCGGCAGCGTGCAGTTCTCACACCTCAACTCGATCGTAGCCGGGTACGGCGAGTACACCCTCTCGCGCGAGAAGTGGAGCGCCAAAGCCGGCCTTCGCTATGAGCATACCTTCCAGCAGGTCAAATACCTCAGCGGCGCGGGCACGGACTTCGACCTCGACTATGGCAACTTCGTGCCCTCGGCCAGCGTGCAGTACAACCTCACCCAGATGTCCAACATCGGTCTCTCGTATAACCTGCGCATCCACCGCCCGGGCATCGGCTACCTCAACCCCTACGTGAACCGTTCGGACATCTACTCCATCGAATACGGAAACGTCAACCTCCAGACCGAGAAGTCCCACAACATCGGTCTCATCTGGAACTACTACTCCCCCGTCGTGATGGTCAACCTCACCGGCCGTTATGCCTTCTGCAACAACGAGATCGAGCAGTATAGTTTCTTCGACGGCGACGGCGTCCTCAACACCACCTACGACAATATCGCCACCAAGCACGACTACGGCGTAAGCGCGTTCATCAACCTCAACCTCGGCGATAAAACTCGCATCTACACCAATATGAGCGGCGGCTACGTAGATCTCTACAGCGAGGCCCGCAATCTCCATGGAGGCGGCTGGGAGTTCGACGCATATACCGGTCTGCAGCACACCCTGCCCTGGGATCTGCGCCTGAGCGTCAACTATATGTACAACTCCAAGGACTACCAGCTCGACGGCTATATGGACGGCTTCTCAGCCCTGATGCTCGGCCTCACGAAGAGCTTCTTCGAGGACAAGTTCTCGGTCAGCCTCTCCGGCGCCACCGGACTTAATAAGGGCGGAAGCATCGCGGTCGCCCGCCATACCCGCGGCGCGGACTACATTACCGATATGAACGTCAAGGTTCCTCTGGCCCGCGTAGGCATCAGCCTGAGCTACCGCTTCGGTAACTCCCAGAACGTCAAAGTCAAGAAGACCAACCGTTCCATCACCAACGACGACGTCATGCAGAAGAGCTCCGGCGCCACTAACACCGGAATCTAGAACACGAGATTTGCAGAAACTTGGTACTAACCTGCGGAATTCCCCGCGGGTTAGTACCAACTTTTTATTAAATTTGTATTCGTTATGGAAGAAAATCGTCGTTCGCTTTTTGCCGGCATCCTTATCGGTTTGGGTGCATACGGCTTCCTGGCCCTCGGAGGAATCCCGGGCGCAGTCATTTTCGCATTCGGACTCATAGGCGTAGTACTTTCGGGCACTCCCCTCTATACGGGCCGCGCGGGCGTGATGACCGATATCAAGGCGCTGACATGGATATGGCTGTACAATGCCCTGGGCTGCGTGCTGATCGGACTGCTGGTGCTCAGCATCGGCGGCGCGCCTAAGGCGTCGGCCGAGACGGTAGTTGCCGGCAGGCTGGCCGTCGGTCCCTGGAGGGCGTTCCTGCGCGCCGTCGGTTGCGGACTTATCATCGACATCGCCGTCTGGCTCTATAGGACCACCAAATCAATCCTCCCGGTGCTGTTCGGCGTGCCTCTCTTCATCCTCTGCGGCTTCTATCACAGTATCGCTGACGTCGTGTATCTGGTCGCCGCATGGAAGTGGAGTCCGGATATTCTCTGGTACTACCCGATCATCGTGCTCGGTAACTACGTCGGCTGCAACGTCCGCCGCATAGTTCTGCCGGCCCAATAGATTGCCGCCCAGGTCTTCTATTTTCGAGGTTCGGGGTGAATGGTGACGATAGTGTTCGTGCCGAAGCGTTCGCGGAGGCGTTTTTCGATTTCGGAAACTATAGCATGAGCGTCGTGGAGTGACATCTCACCGCTGAGGCGCACGTGCGCCTCGATCGCAACGCGGTTGCCGATGCGGCGAGTGCGCAGATTGTGCGGCTCGCTGACCTCGGGGAATTCGCCTATTATATCTTCGATGTCTTTTTCAGCTGAGGCTGGCAGGGATTCGTCGGTAAGTTCGCCGGTACTGTCGCGGAAAAGATCCCAGGCGACTTTCACCAGCATCGCGCCTACTACTATCGAGGCGAGAGGATCGAGCACGGCCCAGCGATCCCCGAGGAGGATCGCGCCGCCGATGCCCACGGCCGCGCCGATCGAGGAAAGCGCGTCGCTGCGATGGTGCCAGGCGTTAGCCACAACCGCCGGAGAGTCGAGCGCTTTCCCCCGCGCGGCCGTGTATCTGTAAAGTATTTCTTTAACGACTATCGAAATCAGCGCCGCCCATAGCGCCAGCTTTCCGGGAACTACGAGTACGTCGCCCTGGAGCCAGCGGGCGAACTTAACCGCACCGTTTACGATGATTCCAATCGCCGCGCCCGCCAGAGCCAGGGCGACGAAAAATGTCGCGAGAGTCTCGAACTTTCCATGACCGTAGTCATGCGTCTCGTCCTGCGGTTTAGCGCCCACGCGAACGAACACCAGAACTATGATATCAGTAACAAAATCCGACAGCGAATGGACCGCATCCGCAACCATCGCGGCGGAATGTCCAACGATACCGGCCACGAATTTGAACACCAGAAGCGCCAGATTTCCGATGCTCCCGATAATGGTTACCAAAGTCAGTTCTTTCGCCCGTTCCATACATGCAAAATTACGGAAATTATTTGTACCTTTGAATCCGCATAATGATAACACTAACCAATCAGATATGAAAAAATTCCATGACCTTGCGGTGTTTGCCGCAATGGCGATTCTTGCATCTTCCTGCGTCGCAGGTAAGTTTATGTCGGGCTATGCCCTCACCCCGGAACCCCACGGATCAGATCCCAAAGAAATTGCACGTACCCGCGCTAAGGCAGACTCCCTGATGCCCGGCAGTACCGCATGGTACGACGGCCTTAAGGAGCAGGGTGTCCTGAAAGACACTTTCATCGTCGGTTACCGCAACTTTAAGATTCACGCTTGCTACGTTCCGGCTAAAGATCCCGCAACAGCAGAAGGTACCGCTATCGTTGTCCATGGCTATGGAGACAACCACTTCGTGTTCCTGTACCTGGTCCGCATGTACCGCGACAAGTTCAACTACAACGTCCTCTTCCCGGATCTGCAGTATCACGGCTACTCCGAGGGAGACCATGCCCAGATGGGTTGGTACGACCGTCTCGATGTTGAAGAGTGGGTCCATGTCGCCCACGAAATCTTCCATGACGACTTCATGGTGCTCCACGGCGTGTCGATGGGTGCAGCTACCGTCATGATGGCCAGCGGCGATTATATGCCTGGCTACGTAAAAGCATATGTAGAGGACTGCGGCTACAGCTCAGTAATCATGCAGTTCAACAACAACCGTCGCCAGAGCTTCTGGTTCGTCCCTGCAGACGTTCTTCAGAGCGCCAGCTACGTAACTAAGAAAAACTATGGCTGGGGCTTCTGGGAGGCATCTTCAACCAAGCAACTCGAGAAGTGCGACCGCCCGATGCTCTTCATCCATGGCGATGCAGACGACTTCGTTCCGACCTCACACGCCTATAGGAACTACAGGGCAAAGAAACACGGCTATAAAGAGCTTTGGATTACAGAAGGCGCAGTCCACGCCAACTCCTACGCCAAATACCCCGAAGAGTATGAGGCCCGCGTAAAGGCTTTCCTCGAAAAGGTAAAGGCCGGAGAGGCAACTGAGGAAAACATTCCGGTATTCAAATAATAGCCCCTTAAATAATCAAATTAGGTCCCCCAAAACGAGGGACCTAATTTATTTACTAGCTACTCCCACCGCTTTTCGGCAGAGTCGACTTCGCGCTTTAATTTATCGGGAAGATCGGCGATGCATTTATTGCATTTCATCTCCAGCGAGTACATACGGCCGATACAGTAATTGGAATGGCCGCAGGGGCTCTTTGTCAGTTCACCGGAACGAAGTTTATTAACGAAGTCTGTGTCGCGAATCAGGGCGCGTGCCATCTGCATCGCGCAGAAGCCCTCGTTCAATACCTCTTCCATCTTCGACAGCGACACCATGCCTCCTACGTATATCAGCGGCATCGAAACCGCCGCGCGGAACTTCTTAGCATCCTCCAGGAAGTACGCCTCTTTATACGGAACGGTAGGGATCAGAAGACGGCCGCAGAGCCATAGCATCGCCTGCAGCCACCAGAACTTCTTCGTGTCCATATAGTGGGCGAAGGTCTTAAGAGGCATCGCCCCGCGCATCACCTCCATCGGCGCCTTGCTTACGAAGCCTGCCGACAAAACCAACGCATGAACGCCCAGCCTCTCCAGTTCGCGCGCCACTTCCAGACACTCCCCTTCCTGCATGCCGCCGCGGAATCCGTCGTGCATATTCATCTTCACGACTACTCCCATATCGTCGCCCGCCGCCTCAAGAACGCGCTTAATTACTCGCCTCATCAGCCTCATCCTGTTATCCAACGAGCCGCCGTATTCGTCGTGGCGGTGGTTGGTGTACGGCGAGAGGAACTGGCTGATAAGATAACCATGGCCGGCGTGGATCTCCACGCAGTCAAACCCGGCCTCACGAGCTAGATCAACCGCATGGCCGAAGTCCTCAACCAACTGATCAATCTCCGATATTTTAAGCGCACGACAGAAAGTCGGTGAATAGATATTGAACCCGCCTGAAGCGCCTACAGGCATACATCCGCAAGTCGAGCGATGGGTCATGTTGCCGCAATGGCCGAGCTGGATGGAGCATTTAGCGCCGGCGGCATGGACCTCGTCGGTTATGCGCTTGAGTCCGGGAACAATCTCTTCGCGCATCCAGAGCTGGCCGTCGAATGACAGACCGCTCTGGTTCACGGATGCATAAGCGAGCGTGGTCATTCCTACTCCGCCGCGCGCGACCGCGACATGGTAGTCGTAAAGATCCTGTGAGGGACTGTTGCCGTAAGCCATGTTCTCGAATGCTGCCGAACGGATGATTCGGTTGCGAAGCGTCACCGGCCCGATATTGACCGGGGTGAAAACGGGTGAATCAATCATAGTCTAGTATATGAAGGGTATTATGCGTTTAGTCTTAGGAGATATCTGGCCGGGGAATTCCTGCTGATAGAGGTCGTAGATTCTGGCCGCGCGCGGGGCGAGATTGGCGAAGGTCCACAGCGCGAAGACGGCTCCCGCCCATGACCACGTAAGGATCGCGAATCCCACCCACTCCACGAATTCGCCGAAGTAGTTGGCGCTCGTGACATAGCGGAACAGGCCCGCCGTAGGCAGGTAGTGCTTAGTGTCGCCCGGCTTCCGCAGGCCGCGGATGATGGAGTCGGAGCTGATGTTGATGTACATGCCCACTATGAAAATGCAGGTTCCCGCGACGAACGGCAGGCCGGTCAGCCAACTCTCCGAATAATAAGATGCCGGCGAAACGAAGAAAATCCACCCGCCCTGCATCAGCGCGTTTAGCGTGTTGAAAACGGCGCCCATGAGGATGATCGCGAGCGGCATACGGCTATGGCCGCGCAACTGATTCGGGAAAATGAACGAACGGTGGAAGTAGTGCAGCTCGAACAGCAGCAGGAACGCCAGCCTGACATAGTCGTCCCGCCGTACGGAAAACCACCACAGCACGAGCATGGCGATGAAAACCGGCAC
>CAJOJC010000076.1 GCA_905234775.1 uncultured Bacteroidales bacterium
CTACATCGCCAAGGGAGTCACCATCAACTCTTACAAAGAGCTGATGCCCAGAATGAACGACATATTCATCAAACTCGTAACAGAAGGGAGGTAGCGCTATGAAACTGCATACTATAGGAATCGTTATAAGGCGCGAATATCTTAACCGCGTCAAGAAAAAGAGTTTCCTCGTAACTACCTTCATAGTTCCCATCCTAATGGCGGCGCTGTGTATAGTGCCCGTCGTCTTGATGATGAACAGCAAGGAAAAGACTAAGAAGATCGCCGTAGTCGATCAGTCCGGCATCGTGATGCCCTATCTGGAAGACAACGACGTCCTGAATTATACAGACTGCAGCGCCGAGCCTCTTGATTCGGTAAAGGCATATATGGCTGCGAACGGCTTCGACGGCGTACTCCATATTTCCGCAATCAACGAAGAAAAGAGCGTCTCTGCCGACTTCACCTCCCAGAAGCCGGTGGGAATGAGTACTACCGAGATGATGAACGGCAGAATCAATGCCGCAGTTGAGGCTTACAGGGTCAGTACTTACGGCATCGACGGCCTGGATAGGATTATGAAGGAGATCAAGTCGAACGTAAGGATCAACTCCTTTACCCGCGACGAAGAAGGAAAGGAAAAGATTAGCGACGCTAGCGTCAATTCTATACTGAGCATGGTGCTCGGCATCTTTATCTTCATCTTCATCACCATGTTCGGCGCGATGGTCATGTCCGCTGTGATAGAAGAGAAGTCAAGCCGCGTTGTCGAAGTTCTCATAAGTTCAGTGAAGGCTACCGAGCTTATGTTCGGTAAGATTATCGGTATCGCTCTCGTCGCGTTTACCCAGTTCCTGCTCTGGATACTTCTTACAGGAGTACTGGTAGGCGCAGCTATGGGAATCATCCTCCCGAAGATGTCTCAGAACGTGGATCCCACCGAGATTATGGCTACCGCCGGAGTTAATCCGGATATGGTTAACCTCCCGTTCGCGACAGGTAACGCTGAGATAGACTCCATTATCGGTACTATCCAGGGACTCAACATAGGCAGTATCCTTCTCTACTTCGTAATTTTCTTCATATTCGGCTACCTGCTCTACGCTTCGCTCTATGCGGCAATCGGCTCGGCGGTAGAGAATGAGGGGGATACGCAGCAGCTCCAGCTGCCGATTACGATCCCGCTGATGCTGGGTTATTTCATCGCGCTTTACGCGTTCAATGCGCCCGACAGCAGCATCGCTGTATGGGGCTCGATGATCCCGTTTACTTCGCCTATCGTAATGCTTGCGCGCATCCCGTTCGGAGTGCCCGGCTGGCAGATTATACTCTCGATAGTCCTTCTTGCGCTGACTACCTTCGGCTGCGCCTGGCTGTCGGCCAAGATCTACAAAGTAGGCATCCTTATGTTCGGCAAGAAGTCGACCTTCAAGGATCTTTGGAAATGGCTCAAAATGAAATAGCGATATGAGAAAACTGCTTGTTTTGTTGTCGGCCGCTGCGCTGCTGTCTTCCTGCGGAACAGTAGTGTGGTCTGGCTACAATTGGCATAAGATTCCCGCCGACGGACACCGTACGGGAGTTACGGCTCCCAGCGCGGATTATCCGGAAGATCAGCTTGGAGTTAGCAACGGAGAGTTCTACGCGAGCCCTGGCGGTAAGATTATAATCGGAGGAGCGACACCCAAAGTAGCTCAGATTATGTACGAGGCCCAGCCCGGTATGGCCGATCTCAAGACTGTGATTGGTCACTCCATCGAGGGAATGAAGGCCGGCAGACCCGAGAGTACGCTCTCGAACTGGACTGTAGATATCGTGATGGAAGAAGCCGAAAAGGCTACGGGAATCAAGGTCGATGTCGGTATAGTCAACTTCGGAGGAATCCGCACGTCGATCCCTCAGGGAGATGTCCTTAAGGATGATCTCGTGTCTATGTTCCCCTTCAAGAACTATCTTGCGGTTGTGACCCTTCCCGGATCGAGACTCCGCGACATTTTCACCCAGATGGCCGAGCAGGGAGTCCAGGTAGTAGGCGGAGTCAAGCTTGTCATCAATAACCGTACTCTTCAGAGCGTGACGGTAGGCGGACAACCTCTTGATGACAACAAGACCTACAATGTGGCCACCATCGATTTCCTTATGACCGGTGGAGACGGCTATTATATCGGCGACGGCGCTCTTCAGTCTGTCGTGACTGATGTAGCGATGATCGACGCCATCTTCCCGAGGGTTCTCGAACTCACGGCGGCGGGGAAGACCATCGATTACAAGACAGACGGCCGTGTAATCATAATCAAATAGGAGGTAAGGAAATGAAAAGAAATATACTTTTGATATTCTCTGCGGCGCTCCTCACAGTTTCCTGCGGAACGACTAACGCCAGCCTCTCTATTCTCCACGTCAACGATACTCATTCCCACCACGACGCGATGAGGACCGATCCCCGTAAAGGACACGGCGGAGTCATCGAGCGCACTGCCATCATCGACAGCGTGCGTAATTCCCGCGGATCAGGCAATGTCCTGCTGGTCCATGCAGGAGACTTCAACCAGGGAACTTCGTATTACACTGTCTTCAAGGGCCAGCTCGAGGTGGATCTTATCAATACGATCGGTTACGATGCCATCACCCTCGGCAACCACGAATTCGACAACGGTCTGGAGGATCTTGCAGCCCGCGTAAAACAGATCAAATGTCCTGTACTCTGCGCCAATGTAGACTTCAGCGGAACGCCCCTTGAAGGCCTCATTAAGCCCTGTGCAGTGTTCCGTAAAGGCGGCCTCAAGATAGGCGTCATAGGAGCCACTTCGGATCTTGCTACAATGGTAGCCAGCTCGATTTCTTCGCAGCTTACCCAGCTGGACAATGTCAAGGAAGTGAATTACTGGAGTGAGTATCTGAGGAAAATACAGAAGTGTGATATGGTAATATTCCTCTCACACCTCGGGTACCAGGAAGATCAGGCTATAATACCTCATCTTCACGGTGTAAACATCGTTATTGGAGGACACACCCATACTTTTGTTGAAGACTTCGTCTACGTTCAGGATGCAGACGGAAAGCCGGTTCCGATTATTACGGACGGTTGCTGGGGCTACGATGTGGGCGAAATTATTGTGAAATAAGATATGATAAGGTCGATGACAGGCTACGGCAAGGCCGTCGCCCAACTTGAAGGAGGGAATCTTACGGTCGAGATCAGGAGTCTCAACGCCAAAAACGCAGACATAAGCCTGAAGACCTCCCTCATCCCCAAGGATAAGGACATAGCCGTAAGGCGTAAGATCGCCGACGCTCTCGTTCGCGGAACCATCGACGTATTCCTGACCTGGGAACCTACGGTCTCCGTTACCGCAGGAAGAATCAATACGGACCTTGTAAAGGACTATTGCCGCCAGCTTGAGCCCGTTACAGGGGCTTCGACTCCCGATCCGGCCGTTCTCGCCTCTATACTCCGTTTCCCGGATGTACTGGATTCAGGGAAGAAGGACTGCATTACAGAGGAGAACTGGCCTCTGGTAGAGGCGGCATTCGACGAATGTCTTGCAAAAGTTGACCAGTACCGCCTCCACGAAGGCGAGGCGCTCCGCAAAGACATCACCGGCAGGGTGGCGCTCATCCTTGGCCTTTACGACGAAATAGAGGCCCTGGAAGGCGAGCGTATAGCAGCCGTGAGGGCCAAGATACTCAAGGCGGCAGAAGAGCTTAAAATCAGCCTCGGAGGCGAGCGCTTTGAGCAAGAGATGATCCTGTATCTGGAGAAGATGGACATCAACGAAGAAAAAGTCCGCCTGCGCCAACACTGCAAGTACTTCGTGGATACGATAGAGAGCGAACCCTATCCCGGAAAGAAGCTAGGCTTCATCATCCAGGAAATGGGCCGCGAGATCAATACTACCGGCTCCAAGGCCTCCCATGCGGGAATCCAGAAATGTGTGGTCCGCTGCAAGGACGAACTTGAGAAAATACGAGAACAGTCAATGAACATCTTATAGAATATGGAAGAAGAAAGCAGAAAACTTAATTTCCTTGAGGAAATAATCGAGGAAGATCTTAAAAGCGGGAAAGTAGATTCTATCCTTACCCGTTTTCCTCCGGAGCCCAACGGATACCTTCATCTGGGCCACGCCAAGAGCCTTTGCATCAATTTCGGTCTGGCTCAGAAGTACGGAGGAAAGACCAACCTCCGCTACGACGACACAAACCCCACCAAGGAAGACACCGAGTATGTAGACGCCATCAAAGAAGACATCAAGTGGCTCGGATTCCAGTGGGAGAAGGAACTCTACGCTTCTGACTACTTCGACCAGCTCTATGAGTGGGCGGAAGATATGATCAAGCGTGGTCTTGCCTATGTCGACGATGAGACTCAGGAAGAGATTTCCGAACACCGTGGAACGGTAGACAAACCCGGCATCGAAAGCCCTTACCGCAACCGTAGCGTAGAGGAGAATCTCAAGCTCTTCCGCGAGATGAAGGCAGGCAAATATGCCGACGGCGAGAAGGTCCTTCGCGCCAAGATCGACATGGCCCACCCCAATATGATGTTCCGCGACCCGCTTATGTACCGCATCAAACACGCACATCACCACCGCACCGGGGATAAGTGGTGTATCTACCCGATGTATGACTTTACCCACGGCCAGTGTGACTCGATCGAGCATATCACCCATTCCATATGCACGCTCGAATTCGACGTCCACCGTCCGCTCTATGACTGGTACATCCAGACCCTCGGTATTTATCCCTCTCATCAGTACGAGTTCGCCCGCCTGAACCTGACCTATACCCTCATGAGTAAGCGCAAGCTCCTCGAGCTCGTCCAGAAAGGTTTCGTTTCTGGCTGGGATGATCCCCGTATGCCTACTCTTTGCGGCGTAAGGCGCAGAGGCTATACTCCCGAGGCCCTCAAGATGTTCTGCGACAAGATAGGCGTTACAAAGCGCGACCAGCTGATGGATATCCAGTTGCTTGAGTGGTGTGTAAGGCAGGACCTGAACGCCCGCAGCAACCGCTATATGGTAGTCTCAGACGATCCTATCAAGGTTACTTTGACCAACTGGCCTGAAGGAAAGGTGGAGTGGTTCGACTGCCCGCTCAACCCGGCAGAGCCGGAAGGCGCTACTCGCAAGGTTCCTTTCACCGGCGAACTCCTTATCGACAGGGCAGACTTTATGGAGGATGCTCCTAACAAGTTCTTCCGTCTGAAACCAGACGGCGAAGTACGTCTCAAATACACTTACATCATCAAGTGTAACGAACTCGTTAAAGACGCTAGCGGAAAGGTCGTAGAGCTTAAGTGTACCTACGATCCTACTACGGGCCCCGGCGGAGAGTGGCGCTCTGTTAAGGGTACCATTCACTGGGTCTCGACTCAGTTCATGAAGGAACTGGAGCTCCGTCAGTACGACCGCCTCTTCACCCTCGCCGACATGAGCCAGGTCCCCGAGGACAAGGATTACAAGGACTTCCTGAACCCTCAGAGCCTCATAATCGAGAAAGGCTATGCCGAGCCCGCCCTCCTCGAGGACAAGTCCGGCATCGCCGTCCAGTTCGAACGCGTCGGCTACTACATCGCCGACAAAGACAGTACTCCGGAACACCCCGTCTTCAACAAGACCGTCGCCCTGAAAGATTCCTACAAACCTGAATAGTTATAGTCATGCCCGACTTGATCGGGCATCTTACTTCATTGTCATGCCCGGCCCCGACCGGGCATCTTTTTTAGATAGTCATGCCCGACATGATCGGGCATCTATTCCGGGTCAACGGTGAGCTCTTTACCCAAGTCCTTCCATTTGGGATTAATGGATTCTACTAACTGATTCTTCCATTCCCTTTTGAAATGCTTGAGTTGTTTCTCTCTTGCTATCGCTTGCTCGATGGTAGGTAACACCTCGAAATACACGAGTTTCGAGCAATTATATTTTACGGTAAAAAATGAGCCCCTGTGATCCAAGTGTTCGTCAGTTCTACGTACCAGACTATTAGTGACGCCGATATAGAGAACCTTGTTGTTCCAGTTAGTGACGAAGTAGATGTAGCCTTTTTTTGTCATAGCAAGATTGGTTAAGTGTTAAGATGCCCGATCAGGTCGGGCATGACATAATTGGGGCATGACATATAAATATGAGTATGAACGATTCTTATGTCACCCCCGACCTGATCTAATCGTCACCCCCGACCAGATCTAATCGTCACCCCCGACCAGATCTAATCGTCACCCCCGACCTGATCGGGGGTCTTGACAAAGATACAACAATTCTCTATTCCACCGAAAGATGTCCCTTCTCAAATGCTCCAGGATACATGAATTTCGCTTCGCGATCCGGGAATTTTACGATGAGGTATTTGTCGTCAATGGCCATTATTTCGCCTGGACCGAGACTCTTGTGGATAACAGTGTCGCCGACTTGCAGGCTCTCCCAGGGAGCGGGAGATTGCCGGTCGGAGCCGGCAATGACATCTTTTTGTGAGCCGGCAATGACATCTTTTTGCGTTCCGGCAATGACAGATGTGTCAACCGCGGTATCCCAAAGACCGATGACGGTGCCGGTGTGCTTGTCGATTCCGGTGTATTCCAAGGAGGAATCCTCGTAGCGCTTGAACTTATAGACGGCGTCGTTCATCAATTCACTATTGAATACGCCCAGACTGACCAGCAAACTGAAATCCTTGAGGGTGAGGCCGGTAACTTTGCGGAATAGTTCGGGCTCCAGTTGCTCGATAACGTCTTTCAGGCAGTATTCGCGGTAGTCAGTGAGATACATAAATACCGGAATACGGGTGGCGAACTTGATAAGTTTCTCCTGGATCTCTTTGCGTTTGCTCTTGTATTCTTTCTCCTCCTCGGTAAGTTCTTTCTTCTGCTTCGGGGTGAGGTCGTCGCCTTTCTCCTTCTTGGTGTTCTTAACGTGCTCGGACTTGTTGATGATGGTCTCGATGTCGGAATTCAGGTTACGGAATCCTTCAATGTTCATCAAGGCCTTCATAGCCTCAGGATTGTTCATCAGGCGCTGGAGAGTGGCATTATCAACATTCACGAGGACAGCGCTCTCCCAACGACGAGCCAGCAGCGTAGCCGTGGTTCCGCTCATCGCCATATCGAGCACGCCGGCGGCGTCAATTTCCTTCATCGAAGAGCCGTCGAAGGCCAGGATAGGCAGGAACTTAATGAACTGCTCCACCTTCTTCTCAGGGTTGCTCTCGTGGACATTGAGTTGGCAACTGTACTCTTCCACCTGACGGAGTGCCCGATTAGGGGCGAAATCAAACACGTAGCAGAATGGCTTGAGAATCAGTTCCTCGCCCCATTCATCCTTTGTGGTCCAGGGAGAC
>CAJOJC010000077.1 GCA_905234775.1 uncultured Bacteroidales bacterium
TATTCGATTGTTCCGACGCAGACATTACCGACTTCCGCAAGATCAGCGAGGGACTCACCAACACCTCCTTCATATTCAGGATAGACGGAAAAGACTACATTTACCGCCATCCCGGCGACGGAACGGAAAAGATTATCGACCGTTCCCACGAAAAGCGCTCTCTTGAAAAAGCGAAGGAACTGGGTATAGACCCGACCTACATCTATCTCGACGAGCGCGAGGGCTGGAAGATAAGCTGGTACGTACCGGAATTCCGCGAACCAGACTACGCGTCGGACGCAGACTCCTCCAGGGTTCTCGCAGTTCTGCGTGAACTCCATTCCGCACCGGTCGTCCTCGACTGGGGTCTGAAGCCGTGGGAGGACTCGCTCGAGATCGAAAAACTGCTGGAAGCTAAGGCCCCCGGCTGTTTCGCCCCCTATCTGGAGCTCAAAGAGCGTATCGGCCGCCTCTACGAAAAGACTGTCGGCGACGGCGTCAAGAAGTGTTTCTGCCATGGAGACACCTACAAACACAATTGGATGCTGCGTCCGGACGGGAGCGTAATCCTTATCGACTGGGAGTATTCCGGCTGCTCCGACCCCGGAATCGACGTAGGTTACTACATAGTAGACGCTATGTATCCCCGCGAGCGCGCCAAGGCCTTCATACGCGAATACCTTCAGGAAAGCTGGACTCCCGCCCTCGAAGAACACTACCTTATCTACACGGCGCTCATCGCCTGGTACTGGTTCGTGTGGGCCCTGTACCGCGAATCTTGCGGAGCTACGGTAGGCGAAAGCCTCGGCAACTGGCTTGAAATGGCAAAATACTACAGCAAATGACACTTTCCCAACTCTGGAAAAAGATTTACTCCAATCCCCGCCGCATCAGGCGCCGTAAACGCTACGGCATTCCGGCGATGGTAGCCTTCAGGGACGCGATGAATAAAGCCGGCATCCCCTGGTCGCCCGTCTATGGAACCCTTCTCGGAGCTATCCGCGAAAAGGGCTTCATCCCCCATGACGACGATATCGATACCGGCGTATGGAACGACTCCATCCCCGGCGGACTCGAGAATCTCCACCGCTGCCTGGAAGAGGCCGGCTTCACCTATGCCCACTCACTGTTGGTCGACGGCGGCGAGTTCGCACGCGAGGAAACCTGGAAGTGGCACGGTCTCCATGTAGATATCTTCTTTTTCGACTCCATAGAAGGCGAACGCTGCAAAGGATACATGTTCTATCCCTTCAAGGGGACATCCAATTACCGCGAGTCCAACAAACTCTACGGAGGACTCAGGGTAGTAGAATTCGAAGTTCCTTTCTCGAAGGAGACTGAAATGCTGCCCTTCGACGGGATCGAGATCCCGGTGACGAAGAGCGCCGAAGGTTTCGTTGTGGCTCGATATGGGCTCGACTGGCGCACCCCAGACCCTACCTTCGTCTACCCCCGTCCGGGCGTTTCGGGCAATGTGGAAAGGCCTGATAAACTCGCAGTAAAGACCGTATAATGAGACAGTTAGGAATAGGCGAGGTCCACGATATCCTCTTCGATATTCTTTGCGACATAGACGATTTCTGCCGCGCTAACGGCCTCCGCTGGGCGATGGGCTACGGCACCGTCCTCGGCGCTGTCCGCTACGGCGACTTCATCCCCTGGGACGACGATGCAGACATAGTGATGCCGCGCGAAGACTTCGACCGTTTTGTCGCGACCTACAAGGGCAAATACGAGTGTATCATGAACACCCGCCGCGACGACGTCTTTTATGTGGCCGGAGTAGCCAAGGTCCATGACCCGGCAACGGACAAGTTTGTAGCCAGCCACAGCAAGTATATCTCACACTACGGCGTAAGCGTCGACATCTTCCCCCTCGACCCCGTTCCCGACGACGAGGCAGCATTCAACACCCTTGTAAGGAAGAGCATCCATGCCCACAGACGTCTGCTCTACCGCAGCCGCAAGACCGGATCTCCTCTCCTCCTTCTCGATTCCCGCCTCCACAGTCTCGACTGGTGGTTCGCGCGCTGCGACCGCCTTGCCCGCAGTTATAAGGCCGAAGACTGCTCGCGCATCGCTATCCTGATGGGCACCAAATCGGCTCGAAACGTCCACCCCAAAGACTTTTTCGAGCACCTCAAGCCGCTGAGCCTGCGCGGCCGTCTGTTCCCTGCCCCCGAGGACACGGACTCGTATCTGACGCAGATGTATGGGCCGGACTACATGACTCCCCCGCCCGTCAGCGAACGCGGCGGACATGGAGGCGAGGTCTGGGCCCTCTAAAACAATTCCGGATAATCCTTGATCGCGCTGCGATCGTAGAGCAGGGCCCATAGGCGGGCCTTGCGAAGGATCTTGCGCCATGTGCGGCGAATCGGAGACGTCTCGATCGAATCGCGGTAGAAGCGGTATAGGTCGAGATAATTACGCAGTTGCTGGGACTTTCTACGGGCGCGCTTGCCGCGGCTCATGGCCTCCGAATCCGAACGGCGGTAGTGGTACAGCGGTTCAGGCAGCCTCACCGCCTTCGAAGCGCGGTCGAGCAGTTGCAGGCTCTGGACCATGTCCTCGGCCTGGCCGAAGCGCGGGAAGAATATCTCCGGGCTGAACAGGCTCCGACGCCAGAATTTCAGCACCACGCTCGGGTGTGCGTCGTGGACCAGAACGGCATCCGCGAAATCCTGGGGAGTCGCGAACTCCTTGTCCGTAATCACCCGCGAGCGCCCGTCTCCGAACTCCTTCCATGCGAAGAAATAGACTACGTCCGCGCCCGTCTCGTCCGCCTTCCGGACCAGTCTTTCGACGGCGTCCGGCTCTATCCAGTCGTCGGCGTCGACATGGAGAATGAAATCCCCGCTCGCCGAAGCGAGCCCGGTCTTTCGGGCCTGAGGCAGGCCTTCGTTCACCGGCTTGCGGATTATCGTGATGCGCTCTTTAAGACCGGCGAACTCGCGATCTATCAGGGATTCTAGCAGTTCGATGCTTTTGTCGGGGCTGCAGTCGTCCACGAAGACAAACTGAGTCCCGGGCCAAGTCTGGCCGAGTACGCTTCGGACGCACTGTTCTATATACTTCTCTACCTTGTAGATAGGGACTATGATGGTTACGCTTGTCATCTGGAGGCTGCTTTAGCGATAACTGCCATGAACTCCCTGCGGCGCGATTCACTCATCTCGACGTCATTGATACAAATCCACTTGCGGTCAGGAGCCTTCAGAAAAGCCTCCAGCTGGGCGGGAGTTTTTGCGCCCATCGAGAAATGTTTGCAGGAAAGGCGCTGCAGTTTCACTTTCCCAATATGGTACATATAATCCGGGAGAACGTAATTGCAGACGTTGTGTTCCCGCCTGAAGGTCGTAATCGAAGAGAGCATATCTTCTTCTACCTTCTTCATGATTTCCGCGCCTACGCTCTTAATCTGGGGCGAAGGAGAATGCTGAGGACGGATGAAGAACAGACTGGGCTTAAGCCCCGCCGCCTTGCGGGCCACAGAATCCGTATGACGGACTATCTTCTTGAACATGTTCGGTGCAAAAAGATGACGCGCGAAGCCCCTGCAGATTTTATCTCCTTCGAAATAATCGTCCTCGCTGCTTGGAGCAACGGGGATGCAGTCGTCGTTGATATACAGATAGCGATCGCTCATCTCCTCTATCCTATGCAGATACATTTCGATAGTATTGCTGTTGAAAGTCGGCAGGTACTGCTCCGGAATGAAATCTTTATGGAGCACCACCTTAACTTTCTTCTCCAGCCCGGCGGGAACCTGGGACGGAAGGGCCACAACGAGGAATATTTTATCGATAAACGGCAGGAAACGGCGGATATTGTCCACCTGCCACTCCAGCATCCCCCAGTCGCGGTAACGCTTTGAGGGTTCCTTCCCTGCGACTGCCGCGTATTGTTTCTTCCACTGAGGGTCTTCCCCGTTAACGTATGTTATAACTGCATCCATCATTTTATGTATCGTGCTGTAAAGGTAGAGGTTTTCGCCAAATCCTCCGGCGTTCCCGCGAAGACGACTTCGCCTCCGCGTTCGCCAGCATCGGGGCCGAGGTCTATCACCCAGTCAGCCGCCTTTATGACATCTGTATTGTGTTCTACGACAAGCACGCTGTGGCCTCGCTCCAACAGCGCGTCGAAGGCCTTCAGAAGCCTCTCTACATCGCTGAAATGCAATCCCGTAGTAGGCTCGTCGAAGATGAACATGATCTTTTCGCGGCCGCTCTTTTCGCGGCTCATCGCCAGGAAGTAGGCCAGTTTTATACGCTGACTCTCGCCTCCAGAGAGTGTAGAAGAACTCTGGGCGAGTTTAAGATATTCCAAACCGACATCTACCAGCGGCTGTAGTTTCTGGGCTATGTCCTTCGCCTCTTGTTCCGGACCTTCGCCAAAGAACTCTATCGCCTCTGCGACGCTCATATTCAGGATATCGTCAATATTCTTCCCGCGGTAACGCACCTCGAGAATTTCGGGTTTGAAGCGCTTTCCGCCGCAGGACTCGCAGACCATCTTCACGTCTGACATGAACTGCATCTCGATAGTCACCACTCCCTCTCCCTGACACTCCGGGCAGCGACCGCCTTCCTGGTTGAAGGAGAAGAACGAAGGCCCGAAGCCGGACACCTTCGCGTACTGCTGGTCGGAGAAGAGTTTTCGGATAAGGTCGTAGACTTTGAGATAAGTTACCGGATTTGAGCGGGAACTCTTTCCTATAGGGTTCTGATCTACATATTCCACACGGGTTATGCGATCGAGATTACCCCCAAGGCCCTTGAAGGCGCCGGGCGGGTCGCCGGCTTCGCCCATGTGGCGGTAGAGCGCCGGATAGAAGATATCGCCCACGAGGGTCGACTTTCCGGAACCGGACACGCCGCTGACTACCGTCATCACGCCCAGCGGAATCTGGACATCTATCGTCTTCAGGTTGTGTTCCATCGCGCCCCGGACCGTAATGCTGTAGGTCCATGGGCGTTTTTCCCTGACATAGCGGGTCTTACGGCCACTCAGATACTGCAGGGTCAGCGAACGCCTGAACGTTTCATCGGGCAGGGAGTCTGAATACTTGCCCTGGAAGACTATCTCGCCTCCGCGGGAACCGGCAAGCGGGCCCATGTCGATGAGGACATCCGCGGCGCGGATGATCTCTTCGTCGTGCTCGACCACTATGACCGTGTTGCCGAGGTCGCGGAGGCGCTTGAGGACGCCGATCAGGCGTTCGGTGTCACGCGGATGAAGGCCGATCGATGGCTCGTCGAGGATGTACATGGAGCCGACCAGCGAACTGCCGAGGGCCGTAACGAGGTTCACCCTCTGGCTCTCGCCTCCTGACAGGGTGTTCATCGAACGGCTGAGGGTGAGGTACCCCAGGCCCACGTCTTCGAGACACTGCAGGCGATTAAGGACCTCGAATAGGGGCTCGCTCACCACCTCCCGGTCTTCCGGACTCAGGTCTATAGTCTTGAGGAAGGATATGCTCTCTTCCACCGTCATAGACAGAAGATCGTGGATGGTCTTCCCCGCCACCTTGACATAGAGGGCCTCCGGCCGGAGACGGCTTCCATGGCAGGCCGAACAGACGGTCTTTCCGCTGAAGCGGCTGAGCATATACTTATACTGTATCTTGTAGCGCTGGGTCTCGACCCATGCAAAGAATTCGTTGATGCCTACGAGGCGGGTAGGGTCGGAATCGTAGGTGTCTCCGGGTGCGGGCGGATCGCCCTCCCATATCAGGCGCTTCGAGCGCTCGTCCAGTTTGATGTACGGAGTGAAAATATCTATTCCGTACTTATCCGAAACCTCGACGAGGTGATCCTTGAACCAGGCCATCTTCTCGCCGCGCCAGCAGGCTATCGCTCCGTCGTAGATGCTCTTGGTTTTATCCGGGATCACGAGATCCTCGCTGATGCCGATTATCTTTCCGAGTCCGCCGCAAACCGGGCAGGCTCCGAGGGGGCTGTTGAAGCTGAAGAGGAACTCGTCCGGCTGGCGGAATGTGATGCCGTCCAATTCGAAACGGTCTGAGAACTCACGTTCGCCCGAGTCGGTAACGACGGACATCTGACCGTCGCCCGCCTT
>CAJOJC010000078.1 GCA_905234775.1 uncultured Bacteroidales bacterium
GTACAAGGTGCGCCGCGGCGACTACTCCGCCGCCTACACCCAGGGTACCGGCACGGGCAACTTCTGGGAAAAATACTACATAGCCATCAACCAGTGCACCACCTTTATGGACAACGTGGAGTTCGAAGGCTCAGGTGACGTCCAGCTCCGCAAGGTGATGAAGGCCGAAGCCCGGTTCCTGCGCGCATTCTATTACTATGTGCTCTTCCGCCAGTACGGCCCTGTAATCATATGGGGCGACAAGGCGGCCGACATCAACGTAGACGGCGCATCCCTTGACCGCAACACAGTCGAGGAAAACATCAATTTCATTATCTCCGAACTCGACAAGGCCATTGAGGTCCTTCCATATTCGATGTCGGACATCAACCAGCCTCTCGACAACAATATGGGCCGCGCCACCAAGGGAGCAGCAATGGCTCTCAAGGCAAGGATACTCCTCTGGGCCGCATCCCCGCTATACAACGGACAGAACGGAACAGGCCTATATGACGGACTGCGCAACAGCCGCGGCGAAAAAATCTTCCCCGAGTACGACGCCAACAAGTGGCAAGTGGCAGCCGACGCGGCAAAGGCATTGATCGACCTCCCGCGCTTCAAGCTCACCACCTACGAAGACCCTGTCCGCACTCCTTTCCAGAACGCCCAAGCCTCCTGGCAGAACGTCTGGTTCCAGCTCTGGGATACCAATCCCGAGACCATTTGGGGCTGGTGGTTCCGCAACGTCGACGACGGTTATATGGGAAGCATCGGAGCCCACATCGCCTGGTCCGCTCCACGCGGTATCGCACTCGAAGGGTATTCTCTCATCACCCCTTCGCTCAAACTTGTCGACGCCTTTCCTATGTGGGAAACTGGCCGTTATCCTATCGTAGGCTACGCCAAAACCAGCGGTCTGATCGACCTGTCGCGCCCCTTCATTGACACGGAGTCCGGCTATGTCGCAGAAGGATTCACCTCCAACTGGCAGCAACCTATGGATTTCGAACTCTACTACAACGGGGCATATCCGGAGTGGGCCAAACGGATCAAGGCTCACAACAGCACAATCGGACGCGACGCACGTTACTATGCCAGCTTAGTCCCCAACGGATACTGGTGGCCTTCTGAGAAGACCCACTACTACGACAAGACCACCGAGACATATCCCTCGGTGCTCTTCACCTGCTACAACTCCGAAGAAGCTACAGTGAAGTGGATGAGCGAAGGTCAGGTCAACCGTGTCGGCTACTGCTGGAGGCGTCTCTACAAGGCTGGCAACCCGCTCGACATCGCAGGAGACTTCAACACCATCCGCTATGTCTACCCAGCTTTCCGTCTTGCAGAGGTATACTTCAACTACGCTGAGGCTTGCAACGAGAAGCCAGAACGCAATGCCTCAGAAGCACTCTACTATGTGAATCTTGTTCGCGCCAGGTGCGGTCTCAACACTCTACAGGAAGCTTATCCCGAAATCGACTTTGAGGACGGTGAAGGCAGAACCACCATCGGAGGTGTTACCCGCACCAACAAAGAATGGCTCCGCTGGATGATTCTCCAGGAAAAAATGGTCGAGATGTGCTTCGAAGGCCAGCGCCACTACGATATGAACCGCTGGATGATGGCCAAGGAGGAGTATAATACAGAGAACTGGACTCTCCACGTCAAGAGCACGACCTACGAAGGCTCCTACGAGAGGGTCAGCGACGACTATATGGGAGGTCGCGCACGCTTCACTGACAGGGACTACCTATTCCCGTTCAGTTCGAATCAGCTGGCCGAGATGACCAATTTCACCCAGAACCCCGGATGGTAAACCTCAAGTATAGAGATATGAATACACGTATATTATATATCATTGCGACAACAGCTGTCCTGGCAAGTTCGTGCATTCCGGACGACCGCAACAACTTTATGGTCGAGGACACGCTGTCCTTGACCGCTACTGGCATCCAGTCCGTATCCGTGCACCCCGGAAGTTTCAGTTTCGGGGTAGCAAAGAACGGCAAGGGTCAGTCTGCAGCCCAGGCAGTCATAAGCTCCGAGGCGGAAGACATCGCATCCGCCATCAAACTCTACAATATAGAAAATGGGACTTCGCTAAAGGCCATTCCCGATACCTACTTCACTCTCGACCGCACCACTCTGAGCTGGAAGGCCGAAGATGTCCTTGCAAACGTCACGGTAAGCTGGGATGTTGAGCAACTTGCAGCACTGATAGGCGATTCGACTGACTACGTAATAGCCCTCAGGCTCAAGTCCCACGAACTCGACGTTAACGGTGAGAGGAGTATCATTCTCATACAACCTGTAAGGAGCACGCTCTCCATCAGCCAGAGAAGCACTCCACGCAGCGTAAACTCCGACGATTTCAAGATCATAAGCGGCAAGGCTCCAGTCACAGAAGAGACCGTTATCTTTGATGTCCAGAACACGAAAGCTATTCCCAAGGTAAGTATGACTATCCCGGTGATCGTGGACAACTCACTCGTGGAAGCATTCAGCGCTGCGCAGGAGGAAACTTTCGTAGCTGCTCCCGAAGGCATTGTCACCCTTCTTGACGAAAGTGTCACCATCGCCTCAGGCGGCACCGACGCCCAATTCAAGGTCTTCTTCGACAAGAAGAAACTCCTCGATGCTTCCGGCAATCTCGCTCCCTTCCCCAACTATGTAATCCCCATTCGTCTCAAGACCGAGGATATCCTCGCCGAGAAGAATGGCGAGTCTTTCGCCGCCAAGGGCCTTGGGACTGGCAACACTACCGTATTCTTCACAATCAAGTACACCAGTGACGGAATTTCCGCAGTCGTAAGGACTTGGGGTCTCTATTCCCAGCCTTCAGCCTGGTACTCCGACCTTCCGGATTTCACCGATAACTCTGACCGTACGATTGCGATGGACGGCCAGTACGTCTACGTCGCACACTCCGCCGCGGCCGGAGGCATCTATGCCCTGAGCCTCACCAATGGAGCCTTCGTCAAGAAACTCGACATCGGAGACGCCGCATCCAAAGGTTGCACCTTCGGCACTTCCTGTGTCAGAATGATTCCCAGGGACAACGGTGACGACATACTTTCCTTCTGTACCCTCAAGGGCGACGGCAACCAGCACCTCTATGTGTATGCTTATACCAACGGCACAGGCGCTGCCCCGAAGCTCATTCTCGATTTCCTCGTGGACAACAAGCCTGCCAATACCAACGATTGGCGCCGCTACGGCGACCGCTATACCGTGCAAGGCACCTGGGAGAACGGCACGCTGTGGTTCCAGACTTGGAGTAACGGTGCTGCCGGCAAGACCCTCGGATTCAAGCTCTCTGGCGGAACAATAACCAACCCCAGCGATCCTATAGACTACTATATTCCTAATGCCGGAGCTGCTATACGCGACATCGTCTGGTATCCCGGCTTTGACTCCGCACTCATTACTTCTCCGAACGATGCGGCTTTCTATACCCCCGGTTCTCCAAACCCCAGCATGAACCAGTGGCAGCCGTATTCGCTTCTCGAGCAGGTCAATGATTTCGCACTTAGCTACGGTTATGTTTTCTTCAGTTTCCACAGCAAGAACTACATTGCATACACGCAAATGGACGTGGTCGGCGGAACTTCTGGACGTCTTGTCATCATCGAAGACACATCCAAGACCCCTTCGGACTTCCCCGCCACGCTCAAAGCCCAACAGGGCAGAATGGAATTTCCTCTGCAGCATGCCTCTGATTTCGAGGCCAAGTCTTCCGTGACCTCCACTTCGTCTGTGACCGACTGCACAATCCGCATCGTGAATGGCAACACCTACATAGCAACCCTTCTCAACGGCGGAGGCCTGAGTCTCTTCCAGCTCCAATAAGAGATGAAACGTTTTCTTCGCATACTCGTCCCGACTGTCCTTCTCGCCGTATCGTGCGACGGGAAGGACATTGGGGGCGAACCCCGTGACTATAGTCCCTTTATTCTGGCTGAGCTCAAAGATTCGTCGGCTTTCGGCGCAAGTTTCACGGTCAGGTCTTTCGATTCGAAGAGCATCTTCTTGGCTGCATCTTCCGGCACAATGAGTGCTGAAGAGGTGCTTGCCACAGGACTTGAAACCCCCACAGACAGATTAAACAATGCAGAGACTATCGTCACAATCAACGGGCTCGAATGTGAAACATCCTACATCGCCTCTATCTTGGGAATAGGTCCATCCGGAGAACTCAGCGAAGTGGTGAGCGTGCCTTTCTGCACTACCGTAGGCTCCGAGAGCCGCTTCTCCTGGGGGTCAGAGCGCAGCGGCCCTCCTTTCTTTGCCGACGTGAGTCTCGTCACAAGAGGACAGCACAACAGCGTCGCCCCCCTTTGGAGCGTGGACAGATTCAACTCCCACATCACCTACACAGACAGCGGCGACAAGGAAAAATGGCTGTTCGAAGCTATTCTGTGCACTGAAGGGTTTGACTCAAAGCGCGGCTACACCCTGTGTATTTCTTCGCGCGGGCAGCATTCCGGCACCAAAGAATCATGGCAGGATCTGCTCGACTACTGGTTTGCGCCCGACGGCACCCTGAGTATACTGGAACAAGCAGTGGCCGAAGCTGCAGGCCGCATAGGCGAGCCGCCGTCCCCCAGATATGTGATAATCGGCGTGCCCGATCCAATTATCAGGGAATACTTCACCGATAAGGACTCACCCACTGATTACTGGGGCGAGCTCGACGGGCGACGCCTGGACTTTGCCGATGTGCAGGACCAAATCAAAGCCTACCTGTGGTACATCGACGAGTGTAGAAAGGCATTCGATGAAAGGAAGTATCCTCACCTCGAACTTGCCGGCTTCTACGTCATCTCGGAAGAACTCCCTTTGGCCAAGTCTTTCTTTGACAAATACGGGATCAGTGCAAGCGAATCCGAGACCTGGAACGCCGACTCCAAACGCTGGGAGGTCATCCTTCCCGCGACAGCATCCTATCTACATTCGTGTAACGAAGGTCTCTACTGGGTACCCTACTACCTCGCGCCAGGCTACAGGATGTGGCGCAAACTGGGCTTCGATATGGCCTGGATGCAGCCCAACCACTATTGGGACACAGCCAACCAACACCCAATCGAGAACTCGCTGCAGGCTATGATAGCGCTAAATATGGGAATCGAACTTGAGTTTGAGTTCTCCCTCGTAAGGGACGTGATGAAAGACGGGCGCTGGGGCCCCGACGGAGCCGGTCGACCGACCTTCCGCTACAACGACATTCCTGCTCTCGAGATAAGGTTCAAAGAGTATATGGACGGTTACCGTGAGGCCAATCTCTACGGAGTTAACTCCATAGCTATGTACTCCGGCACCGACGCAATGAATCAGCTCGCCCGCTCCACAGATCCCGACGACCGCAAGATGTATCTGGAACTTTGCCATTTCATAGCGGATTCGCCGCTCAGAAAAAGAAATTAATAAAAACATATACTATGCAGATTAAAAAAATATACCCGGCTGCTTTGCTTCTCTTCCTGTTTTCGTGCACAGAGAAGGAATCCTCAAATTCTGTCACTCTGGCCGCCCCTACAGAACTCTCTGTCGAGCAGCTCACCAGTGATTCGGTCCTGCTCACGTGGAAAGACAACTGCAACGAAGAGACGGGATACTATGTGCTTTCGAGTTCATCCTCAAGGCCAATAGCAAACCTGGAAGCCAACTCGGAGTCCTACACGGTCACAGACCTGACCCTTGGCGCCACCTATTCGTTCAGCATACGGGCCTTCGGAGAAGGTAACAGCGTGTCTCCCTCTGCACATACTGCGCCGATAGTGATCCTGTCTGCAGACCAGCGGAACTACATCGACGATGACTCGCCCAAAGTCGGCATCCCCGGCATCGTGGAGCCCGAACAGCTCACCAACACTTCAGTCAGGATAGTCTGGGAAGACACTGTCGGCGATCCCCAGGGTTACAACGTCTATCTCAGGGACACTTCCGAGACACTGTTCCGCAACCTTGTGGCCCACATTGAAAAAGGCACCAGACAGTACACCTTCGAAGACCTCGTGCCAGAAGCTGTGTATGTGGCCGGTGTCCAGGCGACTGGCGCCGAAGTGAAAAAAGTCTTCCCTTCAAAATCAACGACTTATCCAAAGCGCCCGTGTTTACTTTCAGCAGTCTGACCGCCACTTCTGCATACATTGTAGCCGATTACACCATAGACAAACTCACCGGCAACAAGCCCGAATTTGGAGTTTGCCTAAGCAGCGAGCGCACCCCGACCGTCAGGGATATCGTCTTCCGCGGACCTTCCGGCAAAACAGGAGGCAAGCAGCTGATATCGGCCAGTGCACTTGAGTACGGAGTCAACTACCGCGTTAGGGTTTATGCCAGATCGGGAGATGACTATTTCTACAGCACATCCAAACAAATCACACTCAGCAGCGCCCCGGAGGCCATCACTTTCAACTGGACCGAAGTGAGCGGACTCGGGCTTCCCGATGCCGTCAAGGTTTACAAAACCACTGACAAACTAAATGGACGCAACTTCAACGGATGGTATGCTACAGCAAGCACCAAGGATGTTGCATTCAAGGTCTTGATGCCCTCATCCGGAGTCAAGACCATCGACGACCAGGCGGCCGAAGCCGGGAACTGCTATGTACTCATCAACGGAGGCATCTTCAGCAACTCTGCCGAAGGCAATCCTCCCATCGGATTCGCCATCACCGACGGTGTGCAGTCTGCCTGGAGAGTTGCCGATGACGGACTTCAGGTCGACCATCAGTATTGGGGAGCCGATTCGAAACTCCACAATGTGGCACGCGCGATGTTTGGAGTGGACCGAAACGGCAGACCTGGGGTGTACTGGAGCTACACTTCTTCCTACGGCAATATCAACGTCTATGACCGTCCTCTTCCGGAAATCGCCGGAGAGACCGCCTACAGAGAGCCTGATTCCGATTTCCCCTGCCCACCGGCTTCTTGGGTCCCCTTCCAGGCTGTGACCTGTGGCCCGGTGCTCCTGAAGAACGGTATCTGTCCCATTGACTCAGGCAAGACGGACGGAGGCTACTGGTACTCCAACTTCGAACTATGGGCGAATGACATCTTCGGAGTCGAGCAGCATCCCGACCGCAGCGCTGTCGGTTACACGGCAGACGGCAAGATAGTTCTCTTCACCTGCGCCGGACGTATCGAGGCTTCAGATGGGGCCACCACCCTCGAGGTTGCCCGGATAATGAAAGGTCTCGGCTGCGTGGGAGCCATCAACCTCGACGGACCACCCCCGCAGTCCCCATCCTGCTGACCGGCTCCGACGATCCCCTCAAGCCGGACGAGACTTTCAACCGTCCGGTCAAGACAACACTTGGCTTCTTCAAGAATTAATATATTTTTACAACATGAAACGATTCTTTAACATAGCTGCCGTCCTAGCAGGGCTTCTCGTATGGATCGGATGCGACACTGTAGATCCTATACCCGCTCCGGTGCCTTCTGCCAAACTCCTCCAGTCCGATCTGATACCCTGGACCGGAAGCAGCGGCCAGATTGTGAGCATATCGGCGACAGTCCCTATCACGGCTGACCCCCCACGTAATGGGTGGCTCACCTATTACGGCATAGAGATGACCAACCGTTCTAAAAGCACTTATGCACTTATCTTCGAGGCCGCAGCCAATCCTGACAAGGCGGAGCGTAACGCCAGCCTTGACATAAAGTCCAAGGAGAACGGAGATGTACTGCTCACCATCACCCTCACTCAGGAGGCCGCTCAGGATCCGAGCATCAAGGTAGGTGAAGCTGACACCTTCGCATTCACCGGAGGCGAAATGAATATATTGGTTACTTCCAACGTCCCCTACACGGTCAACTCGTCGGAAGATTGGCTGACTGCTACTGTCAATGAAGATGGAGTAGTACTCACGGCAGGGCCCAATGATGATCTTGATGATCGCAGCGCCCAGCTGGCTTTCTCATACAACAGCAAGGAACTCGCATCTCTCACCATCACCCAAAAGGGCCGTCCAAGTGAAGACATCATTCTCGAGAGGGTATGGGGAAAATACACGGCCACTGATGCAGAATGGTACGAACAGGCTGGGTTAGGAGCAGCTGATTCCGACCGCTTCATCGCAATGGACGATGACAATGTCTACATCACCCGCATCGCAAATTCCAATCCTGGTGAGACTTGGGGCATCTCCGTATTCGACCGCAAGACCGGAGCGTTCAAGACAAGGTTGGCAGACGGCGCAGGCATCCAAAAGACCGGCCTTTGGGCAACATCCGCTTTGCAGGTCGTCGATAACGGCTCGGGCAGCAGTATGCTTATTGCCTGCAATATGTCGCGATCGGCAGAAAACAATATTCTGATGATATACGCTTGGCAGAACATCGACAATCCTCCTCAGGTCATCTCTTATTCCTACGCAAGCACCCACGCCACAAGCCGCTTCGGTGACAAGATGGGCGTGAGCGGCAATGCCGACAAAGGCGAACTCTACTTCGTGGACTACTTCGCCACAGGCAGTAACAGGCCGATGCTCATCTTCTCCATCAACAACGGCGTCATCTCCTCATCCCCTATTGACACGCAGTTCGGCTCTATCCTCACCGGCAGTTCCAATTTCGCGACCCTCGGTCTTCTGGAAGGCGACGATTATATCTACTACGGAAGTTCCAACGACGAACAGTTCTACTGCTGCACAGTCAGCAGAGAAGGGAACGATTTCCCCGATATCAAACTGAGGTTCCTCCAGGCCATCGGATTCGACGGCATTATGAACGGCTTCACCACTCTCAACCTCTCCGGCAATAACTACCTCCTCTGGGTAACAGCGACAAGAAGCGCCGACAAGGTGGCAAGGCCGTCGTTCGTCAAGACTCTTCAACTCGGGGGCGAAAGTCTTATGGACGGACTCTCTGCCCTCCAAGGCGTTTCCGACGCACAGGTCTATCCTCTTTCCGGAACTGAAATGAGTTCGGCAATGGGCCGCCAGAACGGCAATTACACCGGCGATATGGCTGTCAGGAAGATAGGTGACGACTGGTATGTAGCTGCTATCGGCACCGGCTCGGGAGTGTCAGTATTCAAGATCAAAGTCCTTTAGTATGGCACGCCGCTTATTGCTGATACTGACGGTCCTTCTAGCAGGCGTCACTTCCTATGCTAAGGGTGGTCTCCACGACGCCACCCTCGTGGGCTCCCGTCACCGCATACCCTACGCCTGGGATGCACAGCGCTTCGCCCCCCACGTCAGCTGGAAGGCTCCGGACGGCAGCGAGAAATGGCTCTTCGAAGCCTTCATCTTCCTCGAAGGACAGGATCCGGTCAGCGGCAAGACTCTCGTAGTCGCCGCTTCGGGCCACTCCGCCACCAAGGAAGACTGGACCCGCCAGCTCGACCTTTGGCTCGGTGAGGACTGCGGTGTAGGTGCTCTCGACAAGGCCTGCGCAGCCGCAGCCGGGCGCATCGGCAATCCGCCTTCGAAACGCAAGGTGATCATCGGACTCCCCGACGCGATTATGTTTGAGCATTTCGCCGACAAGAGCTCGCCCACAGCCTATTGGGGTGACGGGCTCGATTTCGCGAGCGTTGAAGACCCCCTCGACTGGTACATCGAGCAGACCCGCGCAAGGTTCGCCAAACTTCAGTGCAAGTACGTTGAACTCGACGGTTTCTATATCACCGCCGAGGAGCTATACCTCCCCTACGACATCGACGTCAACTGCCGCTACAAAAACTATGAAGTGATTGTTCCGGCACTGGCCGAAAGGCTGCACGCGAAGGGCGAGCGGCTCTACTGGGTTCCCTACCATATGGCCCCCGGCCACAAGTATTGGAAGCAGCTCGGCATCGACCAGGCCTGGATGCAGCCCAACTGGTACTGGGACCACAAAGCCGGCGAGCGCCATCCCTTCGACAAAACCATCGCCGCCATCAAGGAGAACGGCCTCGGGATGGAGATTGAGTTCGAGTTCAGCGCCGTTGCCGCCGAGATGAAGCCCGGCGTGGGCGGCCCCGACGCATTCGGCAAGCTCACCTTCACCTCCAAGGACGTTCCCGCCCTCCAGGACAGGGTTCGCACCTATATGCGCCGCTACCGCGAGGCCGGCCTTATGGGTAGCGGCTCATTTGCCCTCTACAGCGGCTCCAACGCCCTCACGCAACTCGCCACCTCTCCCCTTCCCGAAGACCGTGCACTCTACGATGAGCTTTGCCGTTTCGTGCTCGAGAACCGCGGCGAACTCGCCCGCACTAAGGTCAGCGTTGACCCCGAAGGAAGGCTCACCAGCCTCTCGCTCGGCGGCCGCGAATATGCAGGCGGCTACCCCCTCTGGAGGCTTTATTACAATACCAAGGAGCAGAAAGAGATAGAGATCTCCGGCTGGGACGAAAAACCCTCGTCCGTGAAGACCGTGGCAGACACCGTTTTCGTCGACTATGGGCGTCTTGCAGGCAAGGCCTTCGAACTCCACCTCAAAGTCTGGACAGAAGGCACTATGGTGCGTTTCGGAGCCAGCGTGGTCAACAACGAGCCGCACACCGTCATACGCGAGCTCCAGTACCCCTTGATAGGCGATCTCCGGATCCCTTCGGACTACAAGCTCCTGACCACCCACACCGGAGGTCAGATCTTCGACAACCCCGTCTGGAAGATTTCCAACGTGGATGTCCGTCCGCTCTATATGACTCCGGCGCAGAAGTTCCGCCAGTACGACCTTCAGTATCCCCGTAATGCCGCATCCAACTGCTTCGCATTCATCGGCTCATCCGACGGCCTCTACTTCGGCAGCCACGACACCTCTCTCCAGCAAACCTGGCACGGTCTGAGGACGTATCCCGACAGGGGCTCCATCGGCCACGTCACATCCGATTTCAAGCACCTGGAGGCGGGGCTCTACCGCTATCCCAACGCTATGTGCGGCGACTCCTGGCAGAATGACGCTTCGGTCGTAGTGCCCTACGAGGGCGACTGGACAGCGACCTCACGCATCTACCGCAGCTGGGCCGACACCTGGTGGCATCACGCTCCCGTACCGCAGTGGGTCCAGGATATGACCGGATGGCAGCGCATCATCTTCAAGCATCAGTACGGCGAGTACCTCCGCAGCTATCAGGACCTTCCCGGACGCATATTCGATGCGGGGCAGTCCGAAGGCTGCAACTCAGTGCTCGCTTTCGGCTGGTGGAAGGAAGGTATGGACAACGGCTACCCCAACTACTCCCCTGACAATTCGCAGGGCGGCGACGAGGGCTGGAAG
>CAJOJC010000079.1 GCA_905234775.1 uncultured Bacteroidales bacterium
TTCTGCCTCGGGCGGTCGTCCCAGTCCGGAGCGAGCGGGAGAGCGATCGTGCCCTTGCGCTTTGCGCGCCACGGCCGGCTGCCGGCGACCAGGTGGGCAAGGTAGGTCTTGCGGACCTCGCGCCTTTCGAACTGCTGCTGGATGTCGGCCTGGAATTCGACCGATTTCGCATAGACGATAACGCCGCTGGTATCCATATCCAACCTGTGGCAAGAGAATAACTTGCCGTGGTCCTTCTCAAGGAACTCTTGAAGCGACTCGGTGCCCGTCAAACCGGGCGCGCAAAGCATCCCGGAGGGCTTGTTTGCGACCAGAATCGCCTCGTCTTCGTAGATTATTCGGATGCTTTCCGTATCCGGTTTTCGCTGCAGCGGATTCTCCTCCACCTGAAGTCCCTGCATCATCCAGCTCAGCAGCGGGCCGCACTTGCCGGTACACGACGGATAGAAGCGCCCATGCTCGCGGACCTCTCCGCTCTTCGGACTCGCCCCATACCAGAATTCGCCCATCGCCAGGGGCTTAAGGCCTCGCCTGTACGCCGCCTCCAGCAGCTTTGCCCCCGCACATTCGCCAGTCCCGCCGGGGGGCACCATACCCCTCTGCTCGAAAATCCTCTTCACATCCGACATCTCACCGCGCGCATTATGGACTTGGTAACTATGAAATAGTTTATCCTGCAGTGCGGCTGACATAGCGGAGCGGTCGTTTGCCCCAAAAACCCGTGCCACCCTCGGCCCTTTTTCGACGGGGGACACCCCCGAAACCCCCAGCGGCCTTCCTCCCTTTCCGTATTTGTCTTCGCCAAATACCCGGGCCGGCCGGGCGTCTGATGACGCCTTATTATTGCTATCGCACTCCCACAGTTCAGGCATAGTCAGAGTATCAAAGATAGGTGGGACAAAGCCCTCTATGGTGCTGCGGGCGGCGGCGAGGCCTGAGAAGGCCCGGAGGGTCTGGAGGGACCCGTCGGGGCCCGAACAGACCATCACGCCGAGCATCTTGCCCTCGGCGAAGGCCGCCGCCAGCCCGGGGGAGGCCTGGATGTCCGCGATTAACCGACGCGCCGCATCTTCGACTAGAGGGTGCGGCGTGTATCGGAAGGGATATGTGAACTTCAGAGGAAGCACTGCAATTCGCGGTAGACCCGGTGGACCGGGAAGCCCATAACGTTGTAGAACGAGCCCTCGATTCCGGAGATTCCTACGTAGCCTATCCATTCCTGGATGCCGTAGGAGCCGGCTTTGTCGAAAGGCTTGTATTTGTCTATATAGTACTGAATTTCGTCGTCGGAGAGGGGAGCGAAGGTTACGTGGCTGCTGACCGAGAACTCTTTCTGACGGTCGGCATCGCGGATAACGACTGCCGTAACGACTTCGTGGGTCCTTCCCGAAAGCTTATGGAGCATGGCGATCGCGTCTTCGCGCGAATGGGGCTTTCCGATTACTTCGGGCTCACGGTCGGGGTAGTCGAGGATCACGACGGTGTCTGCCGTGATAAGGATCTCGTCGGCCTCGAGCGGACGATGGAAGCCGGCCGATTTGCCCTCGGCCATCAGGACCGGGATACGGTGCGCCGGCGTGCCCTCGGGGAAGCTCTCCTCGAAGGTGTTTCCAGTGTCGACCGTGAACGGGATGTCGAGCCCCCCGAGGAGTTCGCGCCGGCGCGGCGAGCCGCTTCCCAGAATTATCTTTTTAGAAACGCTTTTCATACTTGTCCACATCGAAGGTCCACTGGCCCTGGGCCTTGAGAACTTCCTCGATAGAGTGGCGCACACAGCCGCGTCCGCCGCCGTAGGGGGAAACGATATCCGCCGCTTCCTTCGCCTCGGCGCACGCGTCGCAAGGCGCCACACCGATTCCTACCATCTTCAGGACGGCTACGTCCGGGATATCGTCGCCGAAGTACATAACTTCTTCCGGCTTCAGACCGTATTTGTCGCACCAGGCGAGAAGGTCACGAACTTTGTTGCGCGAATTAAGGTAGACGTCCTCCTTGGGGACTCCGCACATCAGCGCGCGGTGGATAAGGCTCTCCGAGCGGCCGCCCGTAATCACGGCGAGCTTATAGCCATGGAGAGAGGCCATCCTGACTCCGAAGGAGTCCTTGGCGTTGAAGATGCGGAGGATGTCGCCGTCCGGCATGGCGAGGACGCTGCCGTCCGTCATCACACCGTCTATATCGTAGGCGAAGCCTCGTATGTTTTTAAGACTTTGAGCCATTCCCGTTATTTATGAAGTCCGCAACGTTGAAGGTTCCTTTGGGGGCGCCGTTAAGGCTGATCTGGCCGAACTGCTGCTCGTACTTACCTACGTTGTCGATAAGGGCGTTCATGAGCCTCTTGGCGTGTTCGGGAGCCATCACGATACGGCTGGCTACGTTTGCCTTAGGCAGGCCGGGCAGCATCTGGGCGAAGTCGATAACGAATTCGGTCTTGGAGTGGGAGATGACTGCGAGGTTGGAATAATGTCCGCCTGCAACTTCGGGCTTGATCTCGATATTGAGCTGAGGTTTTTCGTTGTTATCCATGATAATGTCGTTTTCGCAAAGTTACTAAAAATAGTTATCTTTGTAAGTTATGCAGTTATCAAGTAAATACAATCCTTCGGAAGTAGAAGACAAGTGGTACGCTTATTGGCTTAAATACAAGTGTTTCCACTCCGAACCCGACACCAGAGAACCTTATACCATCGTTATCCCCCCGCCCAATGTGACAGGTATTCTCCACATGGGCCATGTCCTTAACAATACGCTCAACGACGTCCTTATCCGTAAGGCCCGTATGGACGGCAAGAATGCCTGCTGGGTCCCCGGAACGGACCACGCCAGCATCGCTACCGAGAATAAGGTTGTAGCGAAGTTGAAGGGAATGGGAATCAATAAGGAAGACCTTACCCGTGAGGAGTTCCTTAAGTATGCCTGGGAGTGGAAAGAAGAACACGGCGGAATCATCCTCCAGCAGCTCCGCAAGCTCGGCGCGTCCTGCGACTGGGACCGCACCCGCTTTACGATGGAGCCCGCTCTGAGCCAGGCCGTCATCAATACCTTCGTATACTTCTACAAGAAGGGTTGGATCTACAGGGGAGTCCGTATGGTCAACTGGGATCCGGAAGGCCACACCGCCGTCTCAGACGACGAAGTGATCCACAAAGACACTCCGAGTAAGTTCTACCATATGAGGTACTTCATCTCGGACGGCAACGGCAATCCTACCGATAAATATATCGTAGTAGCGACTACCCGTCCTGAGACAATTATGGCGGATGCCGCGATCTGCGTCAACCCCAAGGACGAAAGACATTTCTGGATGAAGGGTAAGAAGGTTCTTATCCCTCTGATCAACAAGGAAATACCTATTATCGAAGACGATTACGTAGAGATGGACTTCGGAACCGGCTGCCTTAAGGTCACCCCGGCCCACGATGCCCACGACTACGAAATCGGCCTGCGCCATAACCTCCCTATACTCGATATCATCGACGACCACGGCCGTCTTACCGAAGACGCCCGGATCCTCGTCGGGGAAGACCGCTTCGTAGCCCGCAAGAAGATTGCGAAGATGCTTGAAGAGGCCGGAAATATCGAGAAGATAGAGGATTATACCTCTCCGATCGGCTACAGCGAGCGTACAAACGCCGTTATCGAGCCGAGGCTCAGCGCGCAGTGGTTCCTTAAGATGGACAAGCTCGCGCCCCGCGCCCTCGAATCGGTCGAAGGAGGAACGGTGAAGTTCATCCCCGATAAGTATCGCAACACATACCGCCATTGGATGGAGAACGCCCGTGACTGGTGTATCAGCCGCCAGCTCTGGTGGGGCCAGCGCATTCCCGCATACTATCTGCCGGATGGCCAGGTAGTTGTTGAAAACAGCTTCGAAAAGGCCCTCGAAGCCGCTAAGGCTATTGATCCGAACATCAAACCCGAAGACCTCAGGCAGGACGAAGACGTGCTGGATACCTGGTTCAGCAGCTGGCTGTGGCCTATCTCGGTATTCGATCCCGAGATGCCCGGTAACCCTGACCATAAACCCAACGCAGACCTTGCGTATTACTACCCGACCAGCGACCTGGTAACCGGCCCGGATATCATTTTCTTCTGGGTGGCCAGGATGATCATGGCCGGAAACGAGTTCATGAACGACAGGCCGTTCGACAACGTCTATTTCACGGGTATTGTTCGCGACAAGCTCGGAAGGAAGATGAGCAAGACCCTTGGAAACAGCCCCGACCCGCTGGATCTTATCGCCAAGTATGGCGCTGATGCAGTGCGTCTCGGTATGCTCCTTTGCTCTTCTGCCGGAAACGACATCCTCTATGATGAGTCTCAGGTGGAGCAGGGCCGTAACTTCTGCGGCAAGATATGGAACTCCTACCGCCTCGTAAGCGGCTGGAGCGTAGATGAAAAGGCAGGGCAGAAGGAGTCTTCCCGTCTTGCGGTTAAATGGTTCGACAACCTTCTCTCGAAGACTATCGAGGCGGTAGAGGATCACTATTCGAAGTTCCGTATTTCAGACGCCCTGATGACCCTTTACAAGCTTTTCTGGGACCAGTATTGCTCCTGGTATCTCGAGCTCGTAAAGCCCGCTTACGGCGAGCCTATAGACGGCCGTACCTACGAAGCTACTATTGAGTTCTTCGAGAAGCTTCTGAAGCTCATACACCCTATCATGCCGTTTATTACTGAGGAACTCTGGCAGGCGATGGCAGAGCGCCGTCCCGGCGAAACCATCATGTTTGAGCGTACCCCCGTCGCGGGACCGTACGACGAAAAGTTCCTTCAGGATTTCGAGCTCGTTCAGGAAGCCGTGATGGGTCTTCGCGCAGTAAGGGCTCAGAAGCAGATTCCTCCAAAGGAGCCTCTTAAACTCTTTGTAGAGGGTAACCTCAGGGAAGAGTTGATTCCTATTCTCGAGAAGCTTGCCAACCTCAGCGAGGTGGTCTCCGGAGCTCCCGATGGAACTTGCGTTTCTTTCATAGTCGGTACTGTAAAGATGAGCGTTCTGCTGGAAGGCTTTGTCAATGCAGATGAAGAGAAAGCCAAGATCGAGGCCGAACTCGAACATCAAAAGGGCTTCCTCGAGTCTGTAAGGAAGAAACTTTCTAACGCCTCGTTCGTAGAACACGCACCCGCCAAGGTGGTTGAAATGGAGAGGAAGAAAGAGGCCGATGCTACGGCTCGTATCGCCGCTCTTGAAGAGTCTCTCAAAGCTTTGAATAACAATTAATTATAAGGTCATATGTTAATTAATCCTTTACTTTTCCAAACCCTCGGTATATGGGAGATTCTCATCATCGCCCTGGTCATTCTTCTCCTCGTCGGAGGTAAGAAGATACCCGAGCTCATGAAGGGTCTCGGCAAGGGAGTCAGCAGCTTCAAAAAGGGAATGAAGGAAGGCGAACAGCCCGAGGATCAGGACCAGCCGGAAGAGAAGAAATAAATGATCTCTCTTGACGATGTGACTGTCGCTTATGGTAGTTTTGTCCTGTTGGACAAGATCAACTTCCATATAAGCGAGAGTGACAAGATAGGCCTTACGGGTAAGAACGGTGCGGGAAAGAGCACCATCATGAAGCTTATCTGCGGCCTTCAGTCGCCTTCCTCGGGCCACATCGACAAACCCAATCACATCTCGATCGGTTATCTGCCCCAGATAATGGAGCATAACCGCGGCCGTACCGTCCTTGAGGAGGCCATGAGCGCCTTCGACGAGGAAAACAGGATGGAGGCCGAAATCGAGGAAATCACAGCCGAACTGGGCAGGCGCACGGACTATGAGTCCGAAGAGTATCTCGAGCTCACCTCCC
>CAJOJC010000080.1:0-2705 GCA_905234775.1 uncultured Bacteroidales bacterium
CGAAAAGATGTATCTTTGCAGTCCATTTTCAGGTCTGGCCCGGGCCGACAAACCTGACACGGACCTTTGGAGAGATGTCAGAGTGGTCTATTGAGGCAGTCTTGAAAACTGTTGACCTTCACGGGTCCGGGGGTTCGAATCCCTCTCTCTCCGCTTGAAATTTCTGGATGTGGCGCAGTTGGTAGCGCACCTGGTTAGGGACCAGGAGGTCGCTGGTTCAAGTCCAGTCATCCAGACACAAAAAGCCTCGCGGGGGGCTTTTTTTTTTGTGTCTGGATGACGCTTCGCTCCATCCCCCTGCACCCCCAGGGGACTGTGGGGCGTTCCCCCCAGACCCCCTGACCTTAATAAACTATTTGGTTATTTCGAGGTGATATTCGATAAGGCCGTCCATCGGGGCCTTGAGGATGCGGCCCATCTTCATGCCGAATTCCTTGACTACTGGTTCGAGAAGGAATTTGTGATGGAAGGCTACTGAACCTACTGCGTTGAAGCTGTACTTCTGGTAGTCCGGGTAGTGCGACACTACGTTGCGGAACATATCCCTGAAGGCTTCGGTAGTAAGGTTCTTGAAGTAAGGATCGAAGTCGTAGTGGTCCTGGATGACTTTCGCAAACTGAGCGCAGAAGCGGTTGGGGAAAGGCTTCCGGTAGATAGCGTCAATGATTTCGTCGTTGGTGAGGCCGATTGACTTCTTCATCTCTTCGTAGACATTGTCCGGCATAGTGTGGCGCAGGTAGTCGAGGACGAGCCTCTTTCCGAGGTTTGCGCCGCTGCCTTCGTCTCCGAGGATGAAGCCTCCGGATTCGATGTTCAGGCCTTCGTTCTCTCCGTCATAGAAGCAGGTATTCATACCGGTTCCAATAATGGCGGCGAAGCCGGGCTTATCGAGAAGGAGAGCACGGCAGGATCCGAGTGTATCCATTACGACGAACACTTTCTTCGCCGTCGGGAACACTTCGAGAAGGACCTTGGTCATAAACTCGCGCATAGGCTCGTTCACGCCCGCTCCGTAGAAGTAAATATCCTCGACATCCCTTCTGGGGAAACCGTCGGGAAGGTTTTTGAGAAGGTCCTGAACGATTTCAGGTCCGGTGATGTAGTTAGGGTTGTAGCCCTGGCTCTGGAAGCGGATCTGAGTACCGCCGTCCCTGCTGACGCATGCCCAATCGGTCTTGGTTGCGCCCGAATCTGCTATCAGTATCATATATTATTAATTATTGGTTACCAAATTACTACTCGCTCTGACTCAGGCCTGAACATCGGGTCGCCCTCTTTGATATCGAAGGCCTCGAAGAAGGTGTCGAGGTTGCGGACCGCTACATTGACGCGGTTGCATCCCAGGGAGTGGACGTCGATAAGGGTCCGGCGGCTGATTTCCTGCTCGGTGATGTTCTGGGCCCATACGGTCGCATATCCGAGATAGAAGCGCTGCTCCGCTGTAAATCCGTCGATCGGCTCGGGGTGTTTGCCGCCGAAGCTGTTCTGAAGGGCGCTGTAGGCGATGCGGAGTCCGCCATGGTCGGCAATGTTCTCGCCGAGGGTGGCGTGGCCGTTGGCATGGACGCCGGGCAGGACCTCGACTGCGTCGTACTGAGCGGCGAGGATCTCGGCCTTGGCATCGAATTTAGCTTTATCTTCAGCTGTCCACCAGTTCTGCATGTTGCCTTCTTTGTCGAAGAGGCAGCCCTGGTCGTCGAAGCCATGGGTCATTTCGTGGCCGATGACGACTCCGATAGCGCCATAGTTCACGGCGTCGTCTGCATCCGTATTGTAGAACGGCGGCTGAAGGATACCGGCCGGGAAGCAGATCTCGTTAGTCGTGGGGTTATAGTAGGCGTTAACGGTCTGAGGAGACATACCCCATTCGGTCTTGTCTACCGGCTTGCCGAGCTTCGAGAGATTGTCCTCCATGAACCAGCGGGATGCTGCGCAGAGGTTCTCATAATAGCTGAGCTGAGGGTCGATCTCCAGACCGGAGTAGTCCTTCCATTTGTCCGGATAACCGATCTTGATGGTGAAGGAGGAGAGCTTCTCCTGGGCCTTTGCTTTAGTCTCGTCGCTCATCCAGTCGAGCTCGGCGATATGTTCGCCAAGGGCGGTCTGAAGGTTCTTGACGAGGGTGAGCATACGCTTCTTGTCCTTATCGGAGAAGTACTTCTTCACATACATCTTTCCGATAGCTTCGCCGAGGATCATGTTAGGAGCCTGCATAGCCCTCTTCCAGCGGGGCTTCTGCTGCTGGACTCCGGACATCTGCTTGGAGAAGAACTCGAAGGAGGCGTCTGTAAAGTCGTCGCTGATGGCTCCGCAGGCATCTGTTACCAGGTTGGCAATCAAATAGTTACGAAGCTGACGGGCAGGAATTGAAGGGATCATCTTGTTTACCTCTTCAAAGTATGAAGGAGTCTCCACTATGATCTTTTCCTGGGCGGGGATGCCGAGCTCGGCAAAGGCCGCGTCGATATGCATATTGGGATAGAGGGCGAATACCTGCTCGCTGCTCATAGGGTTGTACTGGGCGGCTACATCTCTCTGCTGGACCATCGACCAGAAAGGAACGGCGATCTTCATCTGAAGGTCGTATGCGTCTGCTGCGACTGTCTTGGGATCCTCAACACCGGCAAGGGTGAGGACCTTCTCGAGGAAGGCCTTGTAACCTTCGCGAAGAGCGGCGTGGCGAGGCTCGAGATAGTAATCGCGAT
>CAJOJC010000080.1:2730-8506 GCA_905234775.1 uncultured Bacteroidales bacterium
CATGTCTGAAGTAACGTAGCCTCCGAAGATGCTGCCCACGCCAACTTTCATTAGACGTGCGGTAGCGACTGCAAATGACTCGGCGTCTACGACACTGGCCAGTTCTGCTATGCCTTTCTGGATAGGGGCTGCGCCTTCGGCATTGAGCCTTAGCGAATCGAGGCCCTGAGTATACAGGTCTGCGAGTTTCTGCTCGTCCGAACCCTTCTTCGTCTTAAGGGTAGTGAGGCTTTGGAATATTTCGTTGAGCCTTATTTCATTGTTCTCAGAGAGGACGTCGAACGAGCCGTAACGCGAGAACTCGGGGCGCAGAGGATTGTTTTTCTGCCAGCCGCCGGTTGCGTACTGATAAAAGTCCACTCCGGGAGCGACCGATGTGTCGAGATTGTCCGGATTAAGTGCGGGGACCTTCTCCCCTGTCTGCTGAGCGCAGGATACTGCGAGTGCTGCGGAAGCAATTGCCATTGCGATAAATTTAACCTTCATATAGTATTACAGTTTGTTGTCTGATTCCAATCTTCAAAATTAATTATCTTTGTTGAGAAATGAAAAAGTTTATTCTCCTCGCCCTCCTGTTTTCTCTGGCAGATATTTGGGGAACTTGCCACCTGACTGTTGTATCGTACAATGTCGGGGTGTTCAACAAGTATGTCAAGAACAGCAGTCCCGAAGTCGCCGCTATGATGCGTGAGGTCGGTGCAGACGTAATCGGCCTCTGCGAACTGGACAGTTGCTCGATAGTCCGCAACCAGCGCCGCAATCAGCTCGCCGAGTTCGTGGGCCAGATGGGAGAGGGGTGGAAAGGCCATTTCGGGAAGGCGATGAGTTTCGGAGGCGGCGGCTATGGGGTCGGAGCCGTCGTCAGCCCCCGCTTCAGGGTGAGGGAGAGTTACACTATCCCGCTCCCGAAGGGCAAGGGCTCCGAGCCGCGCGCCGCCGCCGTGGTCGAAACCGAGCGTTTCATCTTCGCCTGTGCCCACCTCGACTATGCCGACGGCCCCTCTCGCCTGCAGCAGGCCGAGATACTGTCCGAGCGGCTCCTTGAGCGCTTTGAGGCGACCGGTAAGCCGGTGATCCTGTGCGGCGACATGAACGCCGCGCCGGACAATGAGACTATCGCTTATTTCCGCGAAAATTGGGATATCATCACCTCCGAAGACCCGACCTTCCCTTCGGACAAGCCCCGCTCATGCATAGACTATATCATGATTCTGAGGGGCAGCTGCGAATATGATGTTATAGGTCACGCGGGCGTGCGCAAGAGATTCTGGGCCGGCAACCCCAAGACGGCCTCCGACCACCTCCCAGTCATCGCCAAAATCCGCCTACATTAGCAGGCCGTCCGAGCCCTCTCTTCCCTCGCGGATCTCGGTCGAAGAGACGTCGACCAGCGGCATTTCTGCCAGCTCAATCCTATATGCCGGATTCTCCTCGAGCAGGGCGGCCCTCAGCGCCTGCATATCATGCCCACGGCGCGGGAAGACCAGAATCCCGAAGTCCAGCAGGATGCGGGCATGTTCCCTCCACCCCCCGAACACGGCCAGGTTGTCAGCGCCCACGACGAGCGTGAATTCACTTCCCGGTTCGCGCTCGCGAAGCGCCTCCAGCGTCCGGAAAGTATACTGCGGCGCGGGCATCGAAAGCTCGATGTCATCGACTCGGACCTTCGTAAGCTCCGGATGACGGGCCACGGCCTTTTTCGCGGCCTCGAAACGCTCGCGCGCATTGCGGTCTTTTCCCTCGCCCTTGAACGGGCTGCGCGGCGAGACTACAAGATAGACGACGTCGAAACGGGAATCCTGCTCCAGACGTCTGAGGATCTGGAGATGCCCGACGTGGAGCGGGTCGAAACTGCCGGAGTAAACGGCTACCCGCATAAGAAGCTGTCTACGGTTTGTTCAGCGGTCCTGAACGTCTCGGCGAGCTCGCCGTTGACTATCTCCACGTCGAATTTTCCGCGGGCAAAGTCGATCTCGGACTGGGCCTTCGCGAGCCTCTCGCGAATCGCGTCCTCGGTATCGGTCTGCCGCCCGCGGAGTCTCTGCTCGAGCACTTCCATGCTCGGCGGAAGGATAAGAATCGAAAGCGCGGAGTCGCCGAAGTACTTCTTCAAATTCGCGCCGCCCTTGACGTCTACGTCGAACAGGATGACATGGCCTTTAGACCAGATGCGCTCGACTTCAGATTTGAGGGTGCCGTAGAAGCGATCCTGGTAGACCTCTTCGTGTTCTACGAACGCATCCTGAGCAATCAATTCGCGGAAACGGGCCGCATCTATGAAATAATAATCCACTCCGTCTTTCTCCTCTCCCCTTGGCGGACGAGAGGTCGCGCTTACCGAAAATTCGAATTCAGGGTGCAATTCCAGCAGATGGTGTACTACCGTACTCTTGCCTGCGCCCGACGGGGCGGAAAAAATCACTACTTTACCGTTCATTCTATGTGAAGATTTGCGTAAAATTAGTAAATTTGTGGGATTTAAGGAAATTCTAAACCCTTTATACAATTATGGTATCTTACAAAGAACTTGGCCTTGTGAACACCCGCGAAATGTTCAAGAAGGCCGTCGCTGGCGGATACGCCATCCCCGCATTCAATTTCAACAATATGGAGCAGCTCCAGGCTATCATCCAGGCTGCCGCCGAGACTAAGTCTCCGGTCATCCTCCAGGTCAGCAAGGGCGCTCGTAACTATGCCAACCAGACCCTTCTCCGCTACATGGCAGAAGGCGCTGTTGAGTATGCAAAGGAACTCGGCTGGGAGAAACCCCAGATCGTCCTCCATCTGGACCACGGCGACAGCTTCGAGACTTGCAAGAGCTGCGTCGATATGGGCTTCAGCTCAGTTATGATCGATGCTTCCTCTCTTCCTTACGAGGAGAACATCGCCCTTACCAAGAAGGTTGTTGATTATGCACATCAGTTCGACGTAACAGTCGAGGCTGAGCTCGGCGTTCTCGCCGGTGTTGAGGATGAGGTCTCCGCTGCAGAGTCTCATTACACAAAACCCGAGGAAGTTATCGACTTCGCTACCCGTACCGGCTGCGACTCCCTCGCAATCTCGATCGGAACTTCTCACGGCGCATACAAGTTCACCCGCGAGCAGTGCACCCTCGACCCTAAGACCGGCCGTCTGGTTCCCCCGCCGCTCGCATTCAACGTCCTTCATGAGATTGAGAAGAAGCTCCCCGGCTTCCCTATCGTTCTCCATGGCTCAAGCTCCGTTCCTCAGGAGTATGTCGACATGATCAACGAACTCGGCGGAAAACTTCCCGACGCAGTCGGTATCCCCGAGGAGCAGCTCCGCGAAGCTTCGAAGAGCGCAGTCTGCAAGATCAACATCGACTCCGACAGCCGTCTTGCAATGACCGCAGCCATCAGGAAAGTCTTCCACGACAAACCCGGTGAGTTCGATCCTCGTAAGTACCTCGGCCCTGCCCGCGACGAGATGAAGAAGCTCTACATGCACAAGATCATCAACGTCCTCGGCTCCGACGGAAAAGCCTAGTCGTTTGATTCCATAAAACAAGAACCCCGCTCGACCGAGCGGGGTTCTTGTTTGTCGGAAGAGGGCTTACTGCTCATCCGGAGCGTTGTCCTGAGGGCCTCCCTGAGGGCCGCCAGGCTGAGGGCCTGCGCCGGGGTTGGGGCCGCCGGCCTGGCCGGACATCGAAGAGTAGATCTCGCTCATCACCTTGTTGATTTCTTCGGTGTAGCGGTCGATGTCCGCGAGGTTCTGGTTCTTGACCGCCTCCTTGAGGGCATTGAGAGGAGTTTCGATCTGAGACTTCTTGTCTGCAGGAATCTTGTCTCCGTTATCCTTGAGGAACTTCTCCACCTGGAAGCTGAGGGCGTCTGCATTGTTGATCTTGTCTACGCGCTCACGCTCTGCCTTATCGGCCTCTTCGTTAGCCTTAGCCTCATCCCTCATCCTCTGGATCTCAGCGTCTGTAAGACCTGATGATGCTTCGATTCTGATGTGCTGTTCCTTTCCTGTTGCCTTGTCTTTTGCGGAAACAGAGAGGATACCGTTAGTATCGATATCGAAGGAAACTTCGATCTGAGGTATTCCACGGGGAGCCGGAGCGATACCGTCGAGGTGGAAGACACCGATCTGTTTGTTGTCCTTTGCCATCGGGCGCTCACCCTGGAGAACCCTGATTTCAACTGAAGGCTGGTTGTCTGCCGCGGTCGAGAAGACCTGATCTTTATGTACAGGGATAGTAGTATTGGACTCGATGAGTTTAGTCATAACTCCGCCAAGGGTCTCGATACCGAGGCTAAGAGGGGTAACATCCAGAAGGAGAACGTCCTTCACATCGCCTGCGAGAACACCGCCCTGGATTGCAGCACCGACTGCAACGACTTCGTCGGGGTTAACGCTCTTGTTGGGCTCCTTGCCGAAGAAATCCTTCACGATTTCCTGGACCTTAGGGATACGGGTTGAACCGCCGACCAGAATAACTTCGTCGATCTGAGATGCGCTGAGGTGCGCGTCCTCGAGGGCCTTGCGGCAAGGCTCTACAGTCCTTCTGAAGAGGTCGTCGCAGAGAGCTTCGAACTTAGCCCTGGTAAGGGTCTTTACGAAATGCTTAGGCATACCGTCTACTGCGGTGATATAAGGAAGGTTGATCTCTGCTGAAGTCTGGTTCGAGAGCTCGATCTTTGCCTTCTCTGCAGCTTCCTTAAGTCTCTGAAGAGCCATGGGATCTTTCTTGAGGTCCATTCCGCCGTTCTCGGAAGCGAACTCGCCTGCGAGCCAGTCGATGATGACCTGATCGAAATCGTCTCCTCCGAGGTGTGTATCTCCGTTGGTAGACTTGACTTCGAAAACGCCGTCTCCAAGTTCAAGGATACTGATATCGAAGGTACCGCCGCCAAGGTCATAAACCGCGACCTTCATGTTCTTGTTCTTCTTATCCAGACCATATGCGAGGGCTGCTGCGGTAGGCTCGTTGATAATACGCTTCACATCGAGGCCTGCAATCTTACCGGCTTCCTTGGTAGCCTGACGCTGAGAGTCGGAGAAGTATGCAGGAACGGTAATGACAGCCTCTGTCACCTCCTGACGGAGATAGTCTTCTGCGGTCTTCTTCATCTTCTGAAGAATGATAGCGGAAATCTCCTGAGGAGAATAAAGCTTGCCGTTGATGTCTATACGGGGAGTGTTGTTCTCGCCCCTTGATACGGTATAAGGCACACGGGCGATTTCCTTTCCTACCTGATCGTAGGTTTCGCCCATAAAGCGCTTGATAGAGAAAATAGTGTTCTTAGGGTTAGTGACAGCCTGACGTTTTGCAGTGTCACCGACCTTACGCTCACCACCGTCGGTAAAAGCTACTACCGAAGGGGTGGTACGGTGTCCTTCATTGTTGATAATGACGGTAGGCTGATTGCCTTCCATCACTGCGACGCAGGAATTAGTAGTTCCAAGGTCAATACCGATAATTTTTCCCATAATATCTATTTTTTAACTTTTTGTCTCATTTAACCTTCTTCCCGAAGGCCATAACCCAAACATCGAAACCCGTGCCACCCAGATTTCTCTGACAAATTGTCACTATCTACGGTGAAGCGTCCTTCCCCTAACCTATTTCTTCCACCTTGTAAGCCTCTGTGTGTAAAACTGCCTAAATCACACACCAACCCATAGAAAACCAAGCGCCCTACCCTCGATCGCGCTGCGCCGAGCCTTGGATGGGGCTCAGCTTGCGCGATGGGAGTTTTGCCCAGCGGTTATTTCATCGTGAAGAATGGAGTCGGGGCTCGGCAACCCC
>CAJOJC010000081.1 GCA_905234775.1 uncultured Bacteroidales bacterium
GCAGCGCGGCAGCCCAGTTCGGCAAGACGCTGGAGAATAGAGGAAACGATATACGGCGAGGCGTGGCAGCTAATCTCCACCGCATCTTCGCCCGTATAGGAGTGAGGCGCACGATACACAGACACCAGGACCTCGTCGAGGCCCGGGATCTCGCCGAATTTCACCTCGTAGCCCGCTGAATCGGAGGCATTGCCTTTGCGGAAAGAGACCAGCGAATCGGCATGCTCGAGAGCGCGGGGGCCGCTGACCCTCACGATCGAGATTGCCCCGGATCCAACCGGGGTAGCAGGCGCGCATATGGTATCCTCGAATCTCACGTCGCAAATTTAACAAATAATCCGTATCTTTGAGATAATGAGACCAGGATGGGATTGTAAACCACATAATTTATGAAGAGAATAGCCGCCGCACTTATCGCAACCCTTTGCGTCACCGGCCTGTTTGCCCAGGATGGAATAATCAAAGATGAACACATCCTGAAGGCGAAGCAGACCGTCTCGAAGATGACCCTCGAGGAAAAACTTTCATACGTGTCCGGCTGGCCGGAGTTCTACCTCAGGCCGCTCGATCGCTTCGGGATACCGGCCCTTAAGACCACCGACGGCCCCCAGGGCGTAAGAGACGGGAGCAAGAGCACTCTTTATCCGTCCGGGATCTGCCTTGCCGCTACCTGGAACCGCGACCTCCTCTACAGGGTGGGCGTCCAGCTCGGGCAGGATACTAAAGCCCACGACGCCCAGTTCCTGCTGGGTCCGGGCGTCAATATCGCCCGCTCGCCGCTATGCGGCCGTAACTTCGAATACTTCGGCGAGGACCCTTACCTTGCCAGCGAGACGGCGGTCCAGTACATACTCGGCGTTCAGTCCGAGAGAGTGAGCGCGGTCGTGAAGCACTACGCTCTCAATAATTCCGAATACAACCGCAACAACATGGGTTCCGACGCCGATGAGCGCACCATGTTCGAAATCTACTTCCAGACCTTTATGAAGGCAGTCAAGAAGGCGAACGTGGGCTCGGTGATGACCAGCTACAATCCCATCAACGGGGTCCATGCCTCCGAGAACTGGTGGACCAACGTGGAAGTCCTTCGCAATCGCTGGGGTTTCCGCGGAATAGTCATGTCTGACTGGGGCTCCACCTACTCGGCTTATGCTCCCATCAACGGCGGCCTCGACCTCGAGATGGGCGTGATGGAGATGCTTGACCCCGCGATCCTTGCTCCCGCCATCAAGAACGGCGTGATCGAGGCTCATGTGTCAGCACATCCTTCAGACCATCTATGCGTTCGGCCTGGATAAGCCCGCGGCCGACAAACCGGAAAGAGACAACCCTGCCTCGCGCGCCGTCGCCCTGGACGCCGCAAGGGAGGGCATTGTGATGCTCAAGAACGAGCGCAGCCTCCTGCCCCTGAAGGGCAAGGTGCTGCTGCTCGGTCCCAATGCCCACAATGTCCCCAGGGGCGGCGGCTCCGGCTATGTAGACCCTTACCACGAATGCAGCGTTGCCGACGGAATGAAGGAGATCTTCGGCAAAAAGATGATCGCCCTCAGCGATAACGACTGGCGAAAGGACATCACCGCCGAAATAGGTCCATGGAAGGCCGAATACTTCGACAACATCGACTATTCGGGAACGCCGGCCGTGGTCCGCGAGGACCCCGCGATCGACTTCGTGTGGGACGGCAGCGCGCCCGAATGTCTGCCCGAGGACAATTTCTCCGTCAAATGGACTACTGTCTTCACCCCGTCCGAAGATATGTCCGTTCTTTTCAGCATCAGCGGCGACGACGGCTATGGGATCAGTGTCGATGGTAAGGAAATCATTTCCGACTGGACCAGACATTCGATAACCGTCAGGGAAGCGATGGTAGACCTGAAGGCAGGCCGCCCGTACAGGCTCGACGTGGGCTATTATGAGGCCGCAGGAAGCGCCGAAGTCCACCTCAAGGTGTTCAAGACCGACGCCGTGAAGCTTCGCAAGAAGCTCTCTGCAGCCGACGCCGTGGTCCTTTGCATAGGCTTCGACGCCGATTCCGAACGCGAGGGGGCCGACCGCACCTTCGAACTTCCGCAGACCAATCGCCTGGCCATGGACATGGCCTTCCGCTTCAGCAAGAACGTGGTCGCCGTAGTCAACGCAGGCGCGGGAGTGGAGATGGAATCGTGGATAGACAAGGCAGCGGCCGTTCTGATGGCATGGTATCCCGGCCAGGAAGGCGGCAAGGCGGTTGCAGAAATTCTGGCAGGCAAGGTGAACCCGAGCGGCAAACTGCCCGTCACCTTCGACCGTCGCTGGGAAGATAATCCCTGCTACGACTCCTATAATACGGACTATCGCTCGACCTACTGGAAGAGGGAAGAGAATGTCCCGAGAATCCAGTACAAGGAAGGAGTGTTCATGGGCTATCGCGGCTACGACAAGGCCGGCAAGGAGCCTATGTTCCCCTTCGGCTACGGCTTGTCATATACGAGCTTCAGCTACTCCAATCTTGAAGTTAAACCGGTAGAGAAAGGCTACGAAGTCTCATTCACCCTGCGCAATACCGGGAAGAAAGACGGCGCCGAGGTCGCCCAGGTCTACGTAAGCGACCTCGAGAGTTCGGTCCCGCGTCCGGTAAGGGAACTCAAGGGATATGAAAAAGTCTACCTGAAGAAAGGGGAGAGCAAAAGGGTCAGCATCCTGCTCGAAGACGAAGCCTTCGCCTTCTTCGATACATCAATAGCGGACTTCAGGGTTGAGCCCGGAGAATTCGAAATCAGTGTCGGCGGCAGTTCCCGCGATCTTCCTCTTAAAACCACAATCGAGATAAACAAATGAAACGCATCCTCATCATAGCCGCGGTCCTGCTGGCGAGTCTCGCAGCCCGCGCAGTCGAATACGAGCCTAAGGCAGATCCCAAGGCCGTAGTTACAATCGGCAATGCCCGTTTTACGGTGCTCACGCCCAGCCTGATCCGAATGGAGTGGTCAGAGGACGGCGCGTTTGAAGACAGGGCCACGCTGGGCGTTGTGAATCGCAGGTTGTCAGTGCCGAGTTTTAAGGTGACCAAGAGCTCTAAGAAGCTCGTTCTGCGCACCTCCGAGCTTACGCTTACATACAAGAATACCGGTAAGTTCAGCGCAGAGAATCTTTCCGCCGAGTTCATAATGAACGGGAAAAAGGTGAAGTGGACCTACGGCATGTCCGACGAGGGCAACCTGCTCGGAACCTGCCGCACGCTCGATCAATGCGACGGAGAAAAGACCATGGACCCGTTCGACAAGGGCGTCGTTTCCCGCGCCGGTTGGGCCGTGCTCGACGAGAGCAAACGCCATGTTCTGGCGAAGACCGACTCGGACTGGGGAGAATGGGCTGAGCCTAGAAGCGAAGGCGACCGTCTGGACCTGTATCTGTTCGCTTACGGCCATAATTACATAAAGGCCGTTCACGATTTCACGACGATAGCGGGTAAGGTGCCGCTCCCGCCGAAGTACGCCTTCGGCTACTGGTGGTGTCGCTACTGGCAGTATTCAGACTACGAGATCCGCGATCTGATGGACCATTTCCGCGATTTCAATATCCCTATCGACGTGTTCATAATCGATATGGACTGGCATGAGATGTGGAACGACGACGTGTTCACCGGCTACCACGACCAGTCGGGTCAGGTACTCGGATGGACAGGCTATACCTGGAAGAAAGATTTCTTCCCAAGGCCGGAGAATCTGCTGAAAGACCTCCACGACTACGGAGTAAAGACTTCGCTCAATATCCATCCCGCGTCCGGCATCCAGCCCTACGAGGAGCCCTACGAAAGGATGCGAAAAGACTATCTCTCGCGCACCTCAGACTACGACGGACCTGAGAACTTCGTCAATGAAGACGGAACCGACGCATTCATTCCCTGGTGTATAGACCAGAAGGAATGGGCGGATTCCTATTTCGAGACGGTTATGCATCCGATGGAGAAGATGGGAGTGGACTTCTGGTGGCTGGACTGGCAGCAGCAGAGGCTCAACAAGGAATTCATCCCCGGGATGAACCAGACCTTCTGGATCAACCACGTCTTTTTCAAGGACATGGAAAAGCGCGGCCTGTCCGAGGGACGCTACTCGACCCGTCCGATGATCTACCACCGCTGGGGCGGAATCGGCAGCCACCGCTATCAGGTGGGCTTCTCGGGCGACACCTACGCCACCTGGAAGGTGCTGGGCTACCTGCCTTACTTCACCTCCACGGCGGCCAACGTCGCCTACGGATACTGGGGCCACGACATCGGCGGCCACATGCAGCCCTGGGGCGTGCGCTCTACTAATCCCGAGCTCTATACCCGCTGGCTCCAGAGCGGCGTCTTCACCCCTATTTATAAGAGCCACTCGAGCAAGGACATGTCCATGGAGAAGCGTTTCTGGGTATTCCAGGACCACTTCGACATGATGCGGGAAGCAATCCGCCTGCGCTACAGCCTGAGTCCCTATATCTACACGGCAGCGCGAGAATGCTACGATTCCGGCATCTCCATGTGTCAGCCCATGTACTATGATTTCCCCGAAACGGAAGAGGCCTACACTTTCAAACAGCAGTTCATGTTTGGCCCCGACATCCTCGCGACTACCGTCTGCGAGCCCGTGGATAGCCTCACGGCTCTTGCCCCGCGCAAGATGTGGTTCCCGGCCGGCAACGACTGGTACGACGCCTCTACCGGCACGACTTACAAGGGCGGGCAGATCGTTGATCTCAAGTACACGCTTTTCGAGAATCCGTATTTCGTTCGCGCCGGAGCTATCATCCCGATGGCTATGCCGAATATCCAGTCCCTACAGGAGTCTTCGTCCGACCTCTGTCTCTGGGTCGCCCCTGGCGACGGTTATTCCCAGGCCCGTGTCTATGAAGACGACGGCAGCACCCAGGCCTACGAATCCGAGTACGCATACACTACAGTCGGTAAGTCATCCGATGCGTCATCAATGAATATGGTAATTGGGGCCAGAGAAGGCAGTTATAGCGGCGCTCCGGACATGCGCTCGATAAGAGTTGTTCTGGATGGAGTTCTCCCTGCCTCCAAGGTCACCCTGGACGGCGTAGATATCCCTTATTCGCGTTTCCCTAAGGAGCATGAAGGAGAGTCGGTCTGGACTTACGACGGAGCCGCGCTTCAATTGATAATCATTTTGGCTCCTACAAGCGTAACAAGGAACCTCCGCATAACTGTCTCGTACCCTGAATCCAATGCTGCCGACAGGGCCCTTGCAGACGGCAAGAAAGGCCTGTTGCGTCGTATCACCTCTCTCAGCGAAGAAGGGAAGTTCATGTACGCCACCTATGTCAACGGCTGGAAGCAGATGCCGATGGGCTTCATCCGCGCCGCCGGTACCGGCAGCCATATGACCGAGTATCCCGAGAATGCGGCGCAATACCTGCGCCAGCTCGACCTTAAGACCGCATACGAGCCCTTCGATACTGAGAAGGTGCCCGAACCATTTAAAGTCAAACTGGCCGCCTGGCTCGGAATCAGCCGATAATTGCTTATCTTTGGAATATGATTAGAAAAGTATACCTGCCCGAGGGCTTCAAAGCATCCGACATTCCGGAGCTGTTTGCAGAAGAACACATTGCGTTCGAAAAGATTGATATCGTAGATTGGCCGGAGAAATTCCCCTACAAACCTACGGTAGAGTTTGCCCTGGCCCACACCGGGACCAGCATCCTCATAGATTACAGGGTAGTCGAGAAGACCTCACGAGCCGCGGCGGGGGAGGATCTCGGAAAGGTCTGGGAAGACTCCTGCGTAGAGTTCTTCAGCAGCCCGGACGGAAAGGTATATTACAATCTGGAGTGTAACTGCATCGGAAAAGTCCTTCTCGCAAAAGGAGAAAGCCGCCACGACCGCCAGCCAGCCCCGGCAGAAGTGCTGGCGAAGATCGAGCGCTGGGCATCACTTGGCGACAAACCATTTGCCGAGAAAAAGGCTGGTCCGTGGGAAGTGTGTCTCATAGTTCCGGCAGAAGCCCTGAATCTTAAATCGTTTGACGGTCTTCAGCTTAAGGCAAACTTCTACAAATGCGGAGACCTCCTCGAGACTCCCCATTTCCTGAGCTACGCCCCGATCGACACCCCGGAACCCGACTTCCACAGGCCCGAATTCTTCGTCCCGATCTCCTTCGCGTAGATGAAATACTCTGTCATAATACCTGTTTACAACCGCCCGGACGAAGTGTCCGAGCTCCTCGCAAGTATAGCCGCCCAGTCCTTCCGCGACTTCGAGGTACTGGTGGTAGAAGACGGCTCTTCCGTAAAATGCGAAAATATTGTAAATCAGTATAATGACAAGCTGAATATAAAGTATCTCTACAAAGAAAACGGGGGCCCTGCGATGGCCCGCAATTATGCTGCCGAGAGGGCAAAAGGGGAGTTTTTACTCATCCTTGACTCAGACACCGTAATCCCCGAAGGCTACTTCGAAGCGATCGAATCATTCTTTGCGAAGAACGCTCCTGACGCCTTTGGCGGGCCCGACCGCGGAGGAGACGATTTCACTCCGGTCCAGAAAGCGATCAGCTATTCGATGACCTCATTCTTTACGACCGGCGGCATCCGCGGCGGAAAGCGCAAAATCACTCGCTTCTTCCCGCGCTCATTCAATATGGGTGTCAAAAAAGAAGTATTCTCCAAGTTGGGAGGCTTTTCCGCCATGCGCTTCGGCGAAGACGTAGATTTCAGCATGAGGGTAGTGGAAGCCGGATATACTACCGCGCTTATCCCTGACGCATGGCTTTACCACAAACGACGTACAGACTTCCGAAAGTTCTTCCGCCAGGTCCGGAACTCAGGAAAGGCCAGAATTGCCCTTACAAGGCGTCATCCGGGCTCTCTGAGGCTCGTACACCTCTTCCCCCTTTATACTGCCTTTTGACGTCCTTTACGCGCTCCTTGTTTTCGCAGACTCCTCTATACAGAACAAGAGCCCGAAAGTCGGGCTCCTGTCTATAGCCGCAGCATACGTACAGCTGTGGGGTTACGGTATCGGTTTTGTCGCCGGGCTGTTCTCTAAGGAGCAAAGCAACATCGACAACGATAAGTTCTATCGCTAGAAGGTATCGTAGAACTTAGCCTCGCGCGGGCTCACCTTATTCATATTGTCGATAAGATCCTGGTTGGTCTTATACTCGTCCATGAGCTGAAGCATGAAATTCATCGCTTCGGTAGGGTTCATGTCTGCCAGGAGCTTGCGGAGGATCCAAATTCTCTGACCGTTGTACTTCTCATACAGGAGGTCGTCGCGGCGCGTTCCGGAAAGGACTACGTTGACGGCAGGGAAGATACGCCTGTTGGCCAGAGTCCTGTCCAGCTGAATTTCGGAGTTGCCGGTACCCTTGAATTCCTCGAAAATGACGTCGTCCATCTTGGAACCGGTCTCGGTAAGGGCTGTCGCAAGGATAGTGAGAGAGCCGCCGCCTTCTACATTACGTGCCGCGCCGAAGAAGCGCTTGGGTTTCTGGAGGGCATTGGCGTCTACACCGCCGGTAAGGACCTTACCGGATGCGGGCTGAACGGTATTGTATGCACGGGCGAGGCGGGTGATGGAGT
>CAJOJC010000082.1:0-12061 GCA_905234775.1 uncultured Bacteroidales bacterium
CGAGTGAAGAGATGATCGATCCGCGGAGGTCTTCCTCCTTCATCGATACGGAAGCGCCCGAGAGGTCGCTCCTCTTCATCGTACCGTAGCCGACAACGACTACGTCGTCCAGGAACAGGCTGTCTTCTTCAAGAATGACCTCGAAATAGGTTTTGGATCCAACCTTGATTTCGGCGGTCTTGTAACCGATTGATGAGACCTCAAGCGTAGCTCCTTCCTTAACGGTGAGCTCGAAGCGGCCGTCAAAATCGGTAGTCGTGCCATTGGATGTGCCTTGTTCGATGACGGCAGCACCAATGACAGGGCCTGCGGCATCCTTGACAACGCCCGTGACTTTCGTCTGAGCCATCAAGGTTACGCTCACTAGGAGCGCCGCAAGGCAAGTAAACAACTTGCTTTTCATTGTACCTGATTTTTGGTTAATAAAATTGGTTAGTAAAAAAATATATTGTTTGTGTTTGTGGCTAGGGTGCTTAAAAAAAGTACTTTCGCATTATACTCTGCAAAAGTACCTTTATATATAAGTGTAAACAAATACTAATTTGACAAATAGTGCAAATTTTTTATTAGACCAACACTTTTTTCTTCTTATAGTTCATCCTGAAGTCGCGGGGTGTTACGCCGCGTTTCGATTTGAAGGTTCTGTTGAAGTTCGACAGGTTGTTGAATCCGCAGTTGTAACAGATTTCAGAGATAGTCTGTGAGGAGTCTACAAGAGCGCGGGACGCGGCCGCCAGGCGGGTCTCTATGATGTAGTTGCTGACAGTTCTTCCGGTGTGGAGCTTAAAGTAGCGGCTGAAGGCTGTCGGGGTCATTCCGGCTATGTCCGCAAGAGTTTCGAGGGTAATCTCCTCATTGTATTTCGATGCGACATAATCCTTGACGGAAGCTATCCTGGAGTCTTCTGCAGTAGTTTCTGCGTGTTCGGAATGGGCTGTGACATCGAGTTCATGGTACTTCGAGCGGGACAGTTCGTAGAGTATCTGAGTAAAGTGCATGAACTGCTTGAAAGAATCCTTCTCGCTGGCAAGCCCGTCCAGGTAGTTGTACACTTTCATAATGGCGGAAGTAGGGAAGGCAAGGCCGTGTTTGGCCCTTTCGAGCATTTCTTTTATCGATGCGAACTGGTTGCGGGACATAAGGCTGTCGCCCAACAGGTCGGGAGAAAAGTGGATCGTAATCTCGCGGATCTGTTTTGGAGGGCAATTTCCCTGATCCCACATATGGGGGAGCTTGGGAGAGTTGATAAGAGCGAGGTCGTACTCCCCGATTTCTTCGATGCTGTTGCCTACTATTCTTTTCACTCCTTTCGCGTTCTCAACGAAGTTGAGCTCACATTCGGCGTGTTGATGGATAGGGTAGTCGAAGGTTCTTTTGTGGCGCTCTACGATAAAGTAGCAGTCCTTCGGGGTCAGATGGGTGATCTCTTCAAGTACTTCTGCCATTGTATACTGTGTTATTCAGTGGCAAATATACAAAAATTTCGAAAAACTGATACTTTTTTAACCAAGACGATGAATGATCTCCATGCACATACGTCCATTGTGGTACGGACATTTCCAGAAGCCGGCGCGGTCATCGGCGAGGTTGACGCTGGCATCGGGGCGGCGACCCCAGTACCACTCCCCGTCCGGGGCGATGATTGCGCGCTTGATATAGTTCCACTCCGCGAGCGAGCGCTCGAGGTCTGCTGGGTCGCCGGCCAACTGCCAGCGGTTAAGGTAGCCGACGACAGCCTCGGCCTGAACCCACCAGTCGCGGTCGTCCTTGCGATATCCGCTCGCCGGATCGTATTCGTAGGTCATTCCCTCGCTTGTAAGGCCCTCGGTCGCTGCTGCCGCAAGCTCACGGCTTGCCCCAAGACATTCGAGATAGAGCAGACGGTCCATCGGATCTCCGCTCTCGCAGAGAACCTCTGCCGCCTCTACGAGCAGCCACGAAGTCTCGATATCGTGGCCGAAAGACTGCATTACGCCGTGGAGGGTCCAGTTTTCGTCGAAAAACAGTCCAAGATGTCCGTCCGGCTGAATTATCTTGTCGAGGAAAATACGGATAAGATTCGCAAGCTGGCCGTGGAGCCCCTCATCCTTCCAGACACGGTATAGGCCGGTATAGGCCTCGAGGATGTGGAGATGAGTATTCATAGTCTTCGCGAAATTCTCGTCTTTATCGGAAAGGCGCATATCCTCGATCTTTCCCCACTCGCGCGTACACGCTTCTATATAACCGTTCAGCTCAGAATCGAAACTATGCTGCTCGATGCTGCGATACAGCTCGATTGCGAGCTCAAGAGCGTCGTCGGAGGTCTTGGTCGCGCGGTAGTACTCCGCCAGCCCATAGACCGCGAACGCTATCGCATAAAACTGCTTTTTAGTATCCAGAGGCTTGCCCTCGGAATCAACACTCCAATAAGCGCCTCCAAATTCATGATCTACAAAATGGTCGGCAATATAGTCTTTAGCGCGTGTCGCAGCCTCCAGATACTCCGGCTTTCCAAGGATTCTGTAGGCCTGGGAGAAGGTCCAGAGAATTCTGGCGTTCAGGATCAGTCCTTTCTCGGCTCCATCTACAAGATTTCCATTACCGTCTCTGCGGCCATAGTACCCGCCTGCTGGGTCGGTCATACGGTTAATCCAGAAGGGGAGAATGTTTGAAGTCAGCTCCTCGGAGACTTCGGCGCGTAATTGTTCAAGTGTCATATCGAAGACAAAGATATAAAAAAAGGCTGACCAAACGGTCAGCCTTCTATCAGATAAACCTGATCTTACTCAGCCTCTACAACCTCGATCTTGAGGGTAGCGTAAACGCCTTTGTAGAACTTAGCCTTAGCCTCGAACTCGCCGAGAGCCTTGATTTCAGGAACCTCGATGTTGCGCTTCTCGACCTCGATGCCTGCTGCGGCGAGAGCCTCGGCAACCTGAGCTGCGGTGATACCACCGTAGAGTTTGCCGCCTTCGCCAACCTTGGCTGCGATCTTGATAGCAACTGCTTCTGCCTTAGCTGCAACAGCCTGAGCGTCTGTAACGAGTTTAGCCTCTTTGTGTGCCCTCTGACGGATAGTCTCCTCATTCTGCTTGATAGCTGAAGGAGTTCCGACGATTGCAAATCCCTGAGGAACCAGGTAATTGAGAGCGTAACCAGCCTTTACTTCTACTACGTCGAGAGCCTCACCGAGACCTGCGACTTCTTTCTTAAGGATAATCTTCATACTCTCTCAATTATTTAAGAAGGTCAGTAACATAGGGGAGAAGGGCGATGGCGCGCGCACGCTTGATAGCCTGGGCGACCTTGCGCTGGAACTTCAGAGAAGTACCGGTAATGCGGCGAGGGAGAATCTTACCCTGCTCGTTGAGGAACTTCTTGAGGAACTCTGCGTCCTTGTAATCCACATACTTGATGCCGGCTTTCTTGAAACGGCAATACTTCTTCTTGCGAACCTCTACGGTCGGAGGATTAAGATAGCGGATACCGCTGTTTTCTACATTAGCTGCCATGATTATGCCTCCTCTGCAATTTCGGGTTCAACTTCGGGCTCTACGATCTCGGCCTTGGGCGCTTCCTCAACCTGAGGAGCAGCAGCCTTAGCGGCGCGGACCTGACGACGGTGCTCAGCGTATGCGATAGCGTCCTTGTCAAGGGCTACGGTGAGGTAGCGGATGATGCGCTCGTCGCGGTGATACTGAGTCTCGAGAGTTGCTACGAACTCGGGAGTCGCCTTGAATTCGATCAGGTAATAGAATCCTGATGTTTTGTGCTGGATAGGGTAAGCAAGCTGCTTGAGTCCCCAGTCCTCTTCGTACACGATTTCGCCCCCATTGTTCTTGATGAGGTCTGTGTACTTGGCAACCGCTTCCTTCATCTGGGCGTCAGACAAAATTGCAATGAAAACGGTTTCGTACTGTTTGATCATTTTGTTATACGTTAATTATTATACATCCCCTCAAAAAGGGGACGCAAATATAGACATTATTTTTGAATAAACAAATAATTGCGGACGACAGTTCATTCTGAGAGGACTTCAGTCGCTTCGCTCCTTCCGGCCCCTTCTATCGCTATCTTCGTCCTCGCTACGCTCGAACTCGCTATCGACAGACGACTACCCCCTGCCCCTGTCCGGGGGTGGACAGGCCTCTCAGAATGAACTGTCGCTCCGCTATTCAGTGGTGTATCCATCAGGATGCAGAGCAGTCAAATTCATTTTTTTATAGAGCTGCTGGATGCGGTCGGTGTCGGCGCGGGCGTTGTCGGTGAGGGTGATGGGGTTGTTGGAGCCGGAGCCGATTACGCGGGTCTTGTAGTCGAGATGGGCCAGGTAGACGCGTACGCCGCAGGCGGTGGCGATTGTGTGATAACCGGTTTTCCATTTATGGACGGCTTTCCTGGTACCCTCGGGGCAGATGGTGAGCATGCATTTGGTGTCCGGTTTCTCCATTTCGTGGATAACGCTCATCATCATGGCCTGCGGATTCTTGCGATCCATGGGGAAGGCCCCGAGATGTCTCAAAATCGGCCCCAGAGGCCAGAAGAACGCCTCTTTCTTGATCATAATCTTCAGCCTTCCGCCCATCGAACGGTAGTAGAAGAATCCCACCACGAAATCGTAGATGCTGGTATGAGGAGCGGCCAGGATAACGGCTTTATCGTCCGGGATAAGGCCTTCTCCCTCGGCTCCTTTCCAGCCAAGGATCTTATTAAATACGAACTTATGGAAGCCCTGCTTCATTAGATGTCTACATCCTCGAGCTCTTCTTCGGAGCGGAGGTTTGCGCGAACGAAATTCTGGCGCTCGATAGTATTGTCGCCCATGTAGAACTCCATGATCTCGGAGATAGACTCTTCGTCGGCCAGTTTTACGTGGTCGAGCCTCATTCCTTCGCCGATGAAGTCTGCGAACTCGTCTGACGAGATTTCGCCGAGACCCTTGAAGCGGGTGATTTCTACGCCGGTCTTAAGGGCAGCGATAGCCTTTTCCTTCTCGGACTGGTCGTAGCAGTAGACATTGTCTTTCTTGTTACGGACCCTGAAGAGGGGGGTCTGCAGGATATGGACATGGCCGCGGCGGATAAGGTCCGGATAATACTTCATGAAGAAGGTCAGGACCAGCATGCGGATATGCATACCGTCGTCATCAGCATCGGTTGCGACTACAATCCTGTTGTAACGCAAATTTTCGAGGTCGTCTTCAACTCCGAGGGCGGAGATAAGGAGATTAAGTTCTTCGTTCTCGGCGACCCTCTTACGGCTCTCTTTGTAGCAGTTGATGGGCTTTCCGCGAAGCGAGAACACAGCCTGATAGTTGGCGTTGCGGGCTTTTGTGATGGTTCCTGATGCGGAATCTCCCTCGGTGATGAAGATGGATGATGCGTCAATATAATCCTGAATATCCTGGGGAGTCCTTTCGGTAATCTTATCGTTATAATGATACCGGCAGTCGCGCAGCTTCTTATTGTAGACGCTGGCTTTCTTGTTCTTCTCGCGGGTCTTTTTCTGGATACCGGCGATTTCTTCGCGCTCCTGCTTATTGGATTTGATCTTTTCCTCGATGACGGGGACAATTTCCTTATGGATGCGAAGATAATCGTCCAGAGCCTTCGAGACGAAGTCGTTGACAAAAGAGCGGATAGTAGGGCCTACGTCGCCATTTTTCTCCCAGAGATAGGTCGAACCCAGTTTGATCTTCGTCTGGCTCTCGAACTTAGGCTCCTGAATCTGGATACTGATAGCGCCGACTACGCCCTGGCGGCAATCGGCGGGCTCGTAGTTCTTTCCGAAGAACTCCTTGAGGGTCTTCGCGATAGCCTCGCGGTAGGCGGCGAGATGAGTTCCGCCGTCGCGGGTGTTCTGGCCGTTGACGAATGAGCTGATATTCTCGCCATAGGCGTTTCCATGGCTCAGAACTATCTCGATATCGTCTCCCTCCAGATGGATAGGCGGGTAGAGCGGCTCCTCACTGAGGTTGTCGTTCACCAGATCGAGCAGACCGTTCTCCGAGCGGTAGGATACTCCGTTCAGGACGAGGGTGAGGCCCTTCTTAAGGTAGGAGTAGTTCTTTACCATCGTCTCCACATAGTCCATGTTGAAGGCGAAGGAGCCGAACATCTCAGTATCGGGGCGGAACGAGATAAGGGTTCCGTTCTTTTCTTTTGTAGGTTCCTCGGCTTCGCCTACCAGCTCACCTTTGACGAAGGTGGCCCAGTGGCAGAGGCCGTCGCGATAAGAGCAAACTTTGAAATCAGAAGAAAGGGCGTTTACGGCCTTCGAGCCTACGCCGTTCAGACCTACGGATTTTTTGAAGGCTTTGTCGTCGAACTTACCGCCGGTATTGAGGACGCTCACCGCTTTCACTACCGAACCGAGCGGAATTCCGCGGCCGTAGTCGCGCACGCCCACGAGCCCGTCTTCGGTGATGTCTATCGTAATCTGCTTTCCGAAGCCCATCGAGAACTCGTCGATAGAGTTGTCGACTATTTCCTTAAGCATTACGTAGATACCGTCGTCCTGGCTGCGGCCGTCTCCGAGCCTTCCAATGTACATACCGGGCCTCATTCGGATGTGGGTCACACCTTCGAGAGTCCGTATGTTGTCGTCTGTGTATTTAATCTGCTCTTCTGCCATCCTTGAGAATAATTTGCGGCGCTAAGTTACAAAATAATCACGTCAATATAAAGATGAATCAGGCTATGATGCGGATCATTTGTGTAAAGAGTGATTATTCCGAGATTGTCGCCGTCCGGTTTCATGCCGGCAGTATCCAGCTCGAACTCTAAAAGCGCCTTGGAACCGGCCTTGATGCTGTTAACTGTCTTCAGCGGCTTGATCTTATCGCTGTTGTAGTCGATTTTGTAGATAGTGAGGGGAGTCTTACCGCCGTTCGCGATTTTGAAGGTCCCACGGACGGGGGTACCGGCCTCGCACGGGTCTGCCGCGAACGAGCCGTCGTATTCGGCCGCAGGGGCCGCCGCTTTCTGGGCGCCGCTCCAATAATCGAAATTCTCGCGGGTCGACGCCACGAACGCTATACTGCCTTCCTGCCTGATTCCATTGACGACCGGGGTCGCATAATACAGGTTTCGGCCCCACAGGCTGCGGTCGGCCGTGACCGTTACCCCGAGCAGCGCCGTACTGTTGCCGGCGATCTTAAGCTCGGACGGAGTGAACGAGAGGAAGGGGGAGACGCAGTCGAAGCTGACCGTGATCTCTTTTTTCCCGACATTCGCCACCCTCAGTTCCATGCTCTTCTGTTCGCCCTGGCTGAGGTTGCCGATTTTAATCTCGGACTCACGAAGGCCGAACGGGCCGAATTGGACGGTGTACGTCTCCTTCAAGGGCATTTTTTTCGGATGCACGACCCCGCGAAGGTGCAGGATCAGGGGCTTTCTCACGCCCACAAAACTGACGGTAAGGGTCTTGTCAAACGCATACGGGCCTTCGTCGTTCGAGTAGGTTGCCTCGATCGAGCCGCTCTCTCCGGGGGCAATCTGGCCGATGGTCCATTTCACGCCCGTGCAGCCGCATGAGCTGGCGACTGAGCGGATCATCACCGGCTCTTCGGAGACGTTGGTAACGGTAAAGCTGCAAGACAGCGGGCCGTCTTTGACCGTCACGTCTCCCCAGTCATGGACCGTTTTGTCGACGGAGACGATTCCGCCGAAACGGGTTTGGGCGAAGGCGCCGACGCAGAGGAAGAGGCCTGCCAGAAATGCGAAGCTAGCTTTAAACATTGCCTTTGACATAATTGCAAAGTTAACCACAAATTGTTACATTTGCACCAGCGAAATTCTTAAACAACAAACATTATGGCTTACAAAATCTCTGCCGACACCTGCGTCGCATGCGGAACATGCCAGGGTGAGTGCCCTACCGGCGCCATCAAAGAAGGCGATGTCTATAGCATCGATCCCGCTATCTGCATCGACTGCGGAACCTGCGCAGACGCTTGCCCTACCGGAGCAATCACTCCCGGCGAGTAGTCCCGTAGACCTGAAGGCACAGGAACAAAGAAAGACCGGAATCCCGGCCTTTTTTTGTTATCTGAACAGTTGGTAGAAGAAGTTCGGAGCGATCCAGAAAAATAGGATCAGCGCGATTGCTCCCCACCAGGGCAGGAATACAAATCCGAGAACTCCGTAGATTATCGTAAATAGGATTGTTCCTATCAAGCGGCAGGCGTACCTGACGGTATTTGACCAGGCCTTATCCTTGACCTTGTACTTTACGATAGCCTCAGAGGTAATCCATATAGGGCAGGAAAGCAGAATCGCAGAAAGGATTATAGGAGAGAATACAATGCTGAGAAGCCACTTAAGTATCATCAACCATAGAGGATCCTCTTTTGTGTCGGGCTTAATTACCAGTTCCTGGATTGCTTCGTGGAGTTTCTCGCTTCTTTCCTTGGGAGGGAGAGCCATAATCTCATCCGCAGGAATCGCCTTTCCATACCTTATATATATATCGGGCTTCGGTCTGTAGAAATCCGAGTAACTGAGACCGATAGGAACGACATAGACCTTTTTATCGGTCTTTTCCTGGGCGGCCTCTACGATACGGAATGCGCCGCTCTTGATAGGCTGGACTTCATATCCCGGGGTGTGTTTGCCTTCGGGGAAGACGCAGAAGGGGACACCGGCTATCGCGCATTCGGCGGCTTCGTCGAAAACGGCGAAGTCTTTTTTCACCTCTGCGAGACCGTCGCGGAAACGGGCCATGGGGACCATCCTGAGCCAGTTCAGAAGCGCTGCAATTTTTGGATTGCGGAAGATATCTGCGCGGGCGCCGAAAGCGGTAGGGCGGTGAGTTCCCTGGAGAACTACCAGCGCATCCAGAAGGGTATTACAGTGGTTGGGGGTAAGAATGAGGACCCCGTCTTTAGGAAGATCGCTCTTCCCCGAGGTCCTCATTTTTCTAAACATTCTTCTTGTACAAGCATCCACCGGGAAGCGGAGGATGTTGTAGAGAATGCTTTCCGAGTGGATTTTCGCCATCGGACTATTCGATTATTCTCCGAGTATTTCTGCAATACGAGGGTCGTCCTCGCGGGCCACGATAACGAAGGCGTTTCCGTCTTCTACCGCGATACCTGCATTGGAGTTGACGACTGACTCGCGAAGCTTACGGCTGTCTACGCCATTCTCCCTGATGAGGTGGAGCCTGACCTGAGAGACGCGCCTTACGCCGAGGTTGTAGGCAGTGACGCTGTCTTCGCTGTCCGGCGAGACGGGAGCGATCATAACGTATTTCGCATCGCCGTCGTAGGCCTTGATTTCCTTGGCGATTTTATCGAGCTGCTTGCGGGCTCCGTAGTTACACGACGTAGATGAGGGTGCTTTCGGGCTCCATCGGAATAGGAACGGGAACGACTACGGTATCGATCTGGATCACAGGGTCTTTCTCGATAACGACTGTATCTATCTGGATCTCAGGATCGGAAGCCACGAAGACTGTGTCAACCTGAATCTGGGGATCAGAAGCTACGAATACAGTATCGATCTGGATCTGAGGATCTGCAGCTACGAAAACGGTGTCTGTCTTTACCTCGGAAGGCACGAATACAGTGTCTGTCTTTACCTGAATCTCGGGCTCTGACTTGAGAAATACGGTATCTTTCTGAACCTTGACTACTTCGCGGTCGCGGTAACGGATTTCGATTTCCGGCTCGGACTGGACGTAGACCGTATCCACCAGGATGACGGGCTCTTTGTCGCGGTAAACTGTCTGGATCTGAACCTCAGGATCTGTAGCCACAAAGACTGTATCCTTGACGATGACGGGCTCTTTGTTCACATAGACGGTCCTGACCATAATCTCGGGCTCGGAAGGGATGAAGATGGTATCTTTCTGAACTTCTACCTGGACCTGGATTTCGGGCTCGGAAGGAACAAATACTGTGTCTTTCTGAACTTCAACCTGAACCTGAATTTCGGGCTCGGAAGGGATGTAGACTGTATCCTTGAGGACTTTTACCTGAACCTCGGGCTCAAGCTCTAAGAAGACGGTATCTTTCTGAACCTTAACCACTTCGCGATCGCTGTCAACAATCATGTCATCCTCGTCAACATAGACTGTATCAACAAGGATGACGGGTTCCTTGTCGCGGTAAACGGTCTGGATCTGAACCTCCGGATCGGTAGCGACAAAGACTGTATCTTTAACCACGATGGGCTCCTTGTTAACGTAGACGGTCCTGACCATGATCTCGGGCTCTGAGGGAACGAAGACCGTGTCTTTCTGGACTTCGATCTGGACCTCGGGCTCCGTCTGGACGAAGACGGTGTCTGTCTGAACTTTGAGAACCAACTCGGGCTCGGAGAGGATGTAGACGGTATCCACCTGAACTACAGGCTCTACGGCGACAGAATCTACTGCATTAGTATTGAGGCTGTCTGAATAGACTGTCTTGACGAGGATCTCGGGCAGCGACTTGATGTAGACGGTGTCTGTCTGGACGAAGACGGTGTCTGTCTGGACGAAGACGGTGTCTGCCTTAATGTAGACCGTGTCAGTCGGGGTCTTAACAGCTGCACCGGCCTCTACTACGTCGTAGATGGTGAGGGTGTCTACCTGATTGACCTTAAGGACTAAGGTATCGTGTACGATCTTCTCGACCTCGACTTCCTTAGTCTCGGTAACGACGACGGTGTCTGTCTTTACCTTCTGCTTCTCCTTCTCGAGTTCCTTCTCGAGAGCGGCGATATTGTCTTTATAGGTCTGGTGAGGATCCTTATCGTAGGTGCGTAGGTGCGGCCTTTTCCGAGACCGAACCTCAGACCAAGGCTGGCCTCAGGATAGACGGTAGGGTTGCGCAGAGGGTGATAAAGATTGACTCCTACGCGGCCGAAGAAGCTCGTATGTGCGGAAATACGGTCGCTGAGGTCAATACCTATAGACGGAAGCCAATAGTAGGCGGTTCCGGCAGTAGGGAACTCATTGACTATCTTTCCCAATCCGGCATAACCGGCGATGTGGAATCTTGTTCTGGCGCCTTCTTCCTCACCGAGGAAAAGGTTGGTGAGCTCGAGGAGTCCGAGGATACGGGCCTGGAGGTCAAAATCCTTTCCTGCGAAGATTTCATCGGCTCCGGCAGTATTGCGGCCGATGACGATGTTTCCGCCGGTATTGAGAGCGATTGCGGTATATGGTGAGAACCACCAACCTAACTCAAGCTGGCCTCCTGCATCGATGAATCTGAGGTTTAACGAGATCTGTGTGCCGCCGCCTACGGAGACGTAGAACTTGTCTGTTCTGACTGTCTCAGGGTTCTCTTTTGCGCCCGCAAAAAGTGTTGCGAGAACGCATAAAACGGCTGTTAGAATAGTCTTTTTCACTTCCAAGTGGTTTTGGTTCAGGCTACAAATATAAAAAATCATTCTTATATTTGTACAGTATGTTGGAAGAAGATTTCAGATTGAGGGTTTTCGTGACCGTCTCCGAGCTCGGTGGTTTTTCGGCCGCCGCGCGCGAATTGGGCGTTAGCCAGTCCGCCGTGAGCCAGAACATCCAGGAGCTCGAGCGTCAGACAGGAACCGCCCTTTTCGAACGCACTAGAAACTCTCTTTCAATTACTCCCGCAGGCGAACTTCTTAAAAAGTACGCAGCTGAAATCCTCCACTGGTACGGCGCGGCAAATGACGCCCTGGATCCTGAAAAACAGGCCGAGGAACCCCTGGAAGTCCAGTTGAACAACTCTCAGACGGTCCAGATTTGGAGCACCGGCGGAGACCTTCACCTAAAACTTAAAGAGAACTAATCCAATCATGAAATACTATGAAAACTTCAAGAATCACCCTGGCGGCCTTCGCGGCTGCCTGCGCCCTGCTGATCGGCTCGTGCGCCTCATCCAGAAAAATTGATCGTATCCGCTCTTCGGCCCAGACCGCGTCGCTCGCGTTGCCTTCGATGAGCGAGGAAAAAGTGAACCAAATCCGGGAGACTAAGGTCGAGGACCTGGTGGTCAGCGATGACGACGGCCGCCGGATGCACATAATGAACGCCGTGCGCGACGAGCAGACCGGCGAAATGGTGGCGACCGAACAGCTCAACGCGGCGATTCTGGTAGCACGCTTCC
>CAJOJC010000082.1:12112-13713 GCA_905234775.1 uncultured Bacteroidales bacterium
GATTTACGCCGACGGCATCTGTATTTACGACGATGTTTTTGCGGTCGAAAGCATGAAGGCCATCAGCCCGAAGCTGACGCTCCTCCACTACCCGGAATAATTTTCTAAAAAATCGGCGTATTTCTCTCGCGCGACAGCACCCTCTTCGTGGACCGCGACCAGGCCGGCAAGTTTATGGAACGGACGCGCGAACTCAGCAGGGAAGAGGTGGAGGACCACTACTCCCGCCGTGGGCTTAAATGGCTTAACGCCCGCAAGGTCTCGCGAAAGGAATCGCTCCGCCGCCGCTTCATCAAGGTGCCGATCGGGCCGGAGTACGCCCGACTCGATTCGGTCTGCCGCGGCACCCGTCCCTTCATATATATGTACTCCCACCGGATGCCGACCCGCCCCGGCCTGAGAAAGGTCACGGTCAAGGTCGACGGCGCGATCTTCGACGAGGACCGCATGATCTGCGAGCTGCCCCCGAGCGAGCCGTCGGTCAGCGCCCTGACGGACACCAGCACCCGCTATCTCACGGTCCTTATTCCGCGCGTTGTCCGCGAGAACATCTCCTGCCGGCTCGCGTTCGCGGGCGGGAGCAGCGCTATAGACACTACTCTCGCGGACAACGCGCAAATGGTCACCGGACTGCGGGCGCGAATTGCCGAGATCCTGCGCGACCGTGAGCTGGAGGTGGACTCGCTGATCGTGACCTCATCCTGCTCTCCGGACGGCCCGTACGTGGGCAATGCCCGTCTCGCTCAGCAACGGGCAGATGCCGTGCGCGAGTATTTTTCGCTCGACTGCGCTGCCCGCGGAATCGCTGAGAACTGGGAAATGCTCGATTCGCTCGTCGCGGCCGATCAGACGCTCCGTGCCTGGGAACGCAGGGCCTACGGCCGACTGCGCACGGAGCCCGACCCGGACGCACGAGAGATACTCCTTCGCTCCCAGAAGTTCTACCCCTACTTTAAGACCAAATATTACCCGGCTTTGCGCCATGTCCGCTTCGACTATCACCTCCATCGCAAGGGGATAGAGCAGGACACTCTTGTCACTACCGTTCCGGACACGCTTTATATGCGTGGTGTGCGTCTGCTTCAGGACAGGGAATACGAGCGTGCGCTGGAAATACTTACTCCGTATGGGGATTTCAATACTGCCGTAGCGTATCTCGCTTTGGACTACAATGCGACCGCGGCGGCGATCCTCGAGCGCCTGCCCTCCTCGGCGGCAGTGGACTACATGCTGGCGCTCTCCTACAGCCGCCGCGGCCGCGAAACCGATGCCGTAGAACACCTGCTCAAAGCAGTTGCCGCAGAACCCTCATACAAATATCGCGGCAACCTCGATCCGGAGATTGCCGCGATAATCAGGAAGTATTCGCTGTTCGCCCAGGACTAGAGCGAGAGTTTCTTGTAGGAATTGTAGCGGATCTTCGCGTACTCCTCGGTCTTCTGGAGAAGTTCTTCGGCCCTTTCGGGGAAGAGTTTCGCGAGCGAAGCGAAGCGGACCTCACCCTTGAGGAAGTCCTGGAACTTCGACCAGTCGGGCTCCTTGCTGTCGAGGACGAACGGGTTCTGGCCCTGCTCCTCGAGCTCGGGGTTGAAGTGGTAGAG
>CAJOJC010000083.1:0-12517 GCA_905234775.1 uncultured Bacteroidales bacterium
AAGAAGCTGATGGGCCAGATCATAAAGTTCGGCTTTGTGGGAGGAACATCGTTTGTAATAGACTATCTGATAACACTTGGAGTTTCGGCCCTGTGCCGTAAGGCCATAGGAATGGATGTGGCAACAGCCGCAGCGGTAGGAGGACTCTTCGGATTCTGTATTTCGCTCATTTACAACTATTTCATGAGCATGAAGTTCGTATTTGAACGAAGGGATGACATGGACAGGAAGAAGGAATTCCTTATCTTTACCGTTCTGTCCTCGCGCATGAGCCTGTTGCCGCCCGCGCCGAAATACAGCGTTACATTGCGCATCTCGCTTATGTATTCCTCGGTTTCAAGATTGATATCAAGAGCGGAGATGAACCCCAGCTCCGAGCCGTCGGGATCGGTTATCTTATTATCCTCGACCGTCACCTCGACCCCGTATTCGAACGAAGTCTCTTTGTGGCGGCAGAAAAGCCCGTTGGAATCGAGCGTGACCGCATCGAATTCGGAGTCGGAATATTCGCCTTCTTCCGAAATCAGCCGGTATTCGGGCGTCTCGGGAATCTTGCCGGTTACTGCTGCCTTAAGCGCGAGATTCCTGCGCTCTTCGGCCGTAACTTTCGAATACTCAGGATCATAGAGCCCCAGCTCATCGCCGCTCCCGGCCGTCTTGCAACAGCGGGCCGGATCCGGCAGGTCGCGCATCTCGTCAACGGCCAGTATCCTTGTCATCGCGACCGCCTTCGAGACGAAATCCCGCAGGCTCGCTTCGTCCAACTGGTTGGTAGAGAAGGTGCCGAAGCGGCCGTCTACAAACAGAGTCAGCGAAAGCCCACGGTCCAGGCAATGCGAGACTTTGTCGATCTGCCCGTCGAGGGTTGAGATAATATCGGAAACGCTCTTCGAAAGGCAGACCCTGCTCTTCTGAGCTCCTTCCTTCGCTGCGAGGTCCATCGCCAGGCGCGCGAGTTCAAGTTCGTAATTCTCTATCATTGGGCGCCTCCTACCGTTAAGTTTTTGATAAGGACCGAAGGGATGCCGCAGCTGACCGGAGCGCTCTGCCCCTTGCCGCAGGTCCACCTGCCCGGATCGACCTTGAGATCGGCCGCGACAGCGACTATGTCTGCGAGGGCCTGCGGGCCGTTCCCGATTATGTTTATATCCTTTACGGGCATCGTAAGTCGCCCGTTTTCAATCAGATAGCCGCTCTTCACATAGAAGGTGAAATCGCCCTCTCCGATCTTGACTTCGCCGTTGGCGAATTCGTCGACATAGATTCCGCTGCCCGCCGTCTTGATGAGGTCTTCGACCGTCCCGTCCGCTCCGTTTTCCATATAGGTCGAGCGCATACGCGGGATGGGGTTGTAGCGGAACGATTCGCGACGGCCGTTGCCCGTCGGGGGGTCGTGGAGATAGGAGGTCAGGACTCCGTCCGTCACCATGTAAGTCTTCTGACCGGGCACGCCTTCGTCGTCGTAGTTGCAGCTGCCGCGGAAGAAGGGGAGAGTGCCGTCGTCGACTATGTTGATGCCCTTACGGCATACCTGCTGGCCGATTTTGCCCGCGAAGATCGACTGGCCCTTGCGGTTGAAGTCGGCTTCGAATGCGTGGCCCATGGCCTCGTGGAGCAAGATTCCGGACGCTCCCGCGCCCATCACCACGCTCATCTGGCCTCCGGCAGGGCGGCGCGCTTCGAACATGGCGTCTACGCCGCTGGTCGCCTCGGTCGCGACTTCGCTGATCAGTTCGTCCGTGAAGAATTCGACTCCCATTCGGAAGCTGCGCGAGGCGCTTTTGGTCTGGACAGAGCCTTTGCTCTGGTAGACCACCTGCACGCTCAGGCTCGCCATGGGGCGAAGGTCTGAGGTAAGCTCGCCAAGCGAGTTGTACATCAGTATTTCGCTGACTGAATAGCCCAGAAGGGCGATAACTTTCGCAACGCGGCTGTCTTTGGCGCGGATCAAGCTCTCGAGTTTATGGAGTCCGTCTACGAAATCTGCCGGGTTGCAGCTGCGCCAGTCGCGGGACATGGGGTAGAAATTGTTGTCATGCCCGACGGTTGTTCCGTCATGCCCGACGGTTGTTCCGTCATGCCCGACCCCGATCGGGCATCTAGACCCCCGATCAGGTCGGGGGTGACTTGTGACGCCACGCCGTGTGTGACCGCTTATCGCCCCAGCCGCCCTGGCGGCCTCGAGCAGCGAGCGCATGTCCGTTGATTCGGAGTAGGCGTAGCCGGTCTTCTCGCCGTCGAGGACGCGGATGCCGCAGCCGTAATCGACTGTGTATCCGCCAGATGACACTTCGCCGTCGCGAAGCATCAGGTTACTGACGGTAGTATTTTCGAAGAAGAGATCGCAGTACGAGCCGCCGGAGCGGAGAGCCTCACTCACCAGGGTCTCCAGATCCTTCTGGCGGATAGCAAATGTCTCTAATGATCTTGTATCGTCGTTCATCACGGATGAATGTCTCGGTTTTATTTCCCTCGGCGACTACCGTAAAAGGTGTCTTGCTGTTGTCTGCCAGGACCCAGCGGTCGCTTACCGGGGCGTAGGTTTCGAAGAAGTATTTCAGGCCCATCGTGTAGCGCCTGCGGACCGTGTCTTCAGGGATGTTGTGGCCTCCTGCCTGGACTCTTGCCTGAACTCTTTTGATGGCGAGTTCGGGGCTGTTGAGCCAGAAATAGAGAAGTGTGATGCTGTAGCCCAGCGATCGCGCGTCGCGGATTATGTTCAGAAGCGAACGGGTAGCGAGGGTAGTCTCTATACTGAAGTCTGCGCGTTTACTGAGCAAGTACCTGATTTTCAGGAGCATGTAGCGGCTGGCCGAAACCGAGGCGCTGGACGGGTCGAAGGGCGACAGGCTCTTTGCGAACTCGTCAGAGTTGACGAATTCACGACATTCGAGCATCTCCGGAAGGAGAGTGTACGAGGCAGTAGTCTTCCCGGAGCCGTTGCATCCTGAAATAATGTACAGTCTAGGCATCCTTTCTTGTCACTCCGTAGCCGAAAAGTGCGAAATCTCCCTTGACCGGATCGTCCGGCCATATTTCTTTGAATGCGTCAGTTATCTGCTGCGCAGTTACTATATCTTTCTGTTTTCTACTAGTCAGCCCAAGCGCTGCGGCCTGGGTGTAGACGTGGACGTCAAGCGGAATGATGAGGTCCGCCGCGCTGGTGTGTTTCCACAAACCCAGATCAACCTTTCCATCGTCTCTGACCATCCACCTTCTCATCATATTGATCTTCTTGTTCGCCGCTTTCTTATCCTCTTTCTGCCTGAAGATAGTAGTCCTGATATCATCTACAGTCAGTTTTTCCAAACTTTTATTGTTTGAATAGAAATGATATAAATGATTGCAGATTCGGGCAACTTCGGACCATTTGACGGTGCGGTGGAGGGAGGTGTTGTCGTCGCGGTAGGAGTGGGCCATTATGTAGTCGTAAGGGCGCCAGTCCATTTCGTCAAAGAGGCGGGTGCAGTCGCGCACGATCATAGCGCGGCGTCCCCAGGCAAGGTGTGCGGCGAAGATCGCCGCGATTTCGATGTCTTGGAGAGACGCTCCGCGACTGAGGAACTCGCGCGGGAAGGCGATGGGATCCTCCTGGAAATAGACCGGGTCGTTGTAGGTTTCGGCCCAGTCTATGAGTTGCTGTTTAAGTTCCTGTTTCATTCAGGTATGTTGATGAGTACGTCCTGCAGGTAGTCCCACATCTTCGCGACCGAAGGGATGTAGGTACGCTCGTCGGGGGAGTGGGGGCTGAGGATGGTAGGGCCGCAGGAGACCATGTCCCAGTGGGGATATGCACCCGAGAGGATACCGCACTCGAGGCCGGCATGGATGGCCATGACCTTGGGATCAGCGCCGAACTTGCGTTTGTAAACCTGTTTCATGACCTTGAGAATCGCGGAATTGGGATTCGGCTTCCAGCCTGAGTAGGCGCCGCTGAATTCGATTTGAGCGCCCGCGAGGTCGAAGACCGCTTTCATACGGGCTGCGAGGGCCATCTTTGCAGTGTCGACCGAGCTGCGGAGGAGGCTCTTGACGAACCATTTTCCGTCTTTCATGCCGACCATGGCGAGGTTGGTCGAGGTCTCGCACAGGTTCTCAACGGATGCGCTCATCCTCTCGACGCCGTCGGGGCAGGCGAGGATGGCGTTGATGATGCGAAGGGCGTCGGAGTCCGAAGCGCATTTGGGCGCGGCGGCCTCGGCGGGCTCGAGAGCGAACTGGATGTCGGGGTCGGTTTCCGCGTACTCGCTCTTCAGCTCCGAGGCGAGCGTCTCCAACTTGCCCGCAACCGCCGCCGCGTCCTTAACCAGGATGGTTGCGAAGCACTCGCGCGGGATAGCGTTTCGGAGGGTACCGCCTTCGAGGTCCACGAGCTTCACGAGGCCGGTTTGGAGCAGGCCGAGAAGGACCCTGGACGCGACGCGGTTGGCGTTGGCGCGATACAGGACTATGTCCATTCCGGAGTGTCCGCCCTGGCAGCCCTTGACCGCGAAGTTGAAGGTCTGGTAGCCTGCTGGGGCGGCCTCGAGCTCGTATTTGCCTTCGGCCGAGGCGTCGACTCCGCCCGCGCAGCCTACATAGAGCTCGCCTTCGGTCTCGGAATCTAGGTTGATGAGGATATCGCCCTTGAGGATGCCGGGCTTAAGGTTGGCAGCGCCGGTCATTCCCGTCTCTTCGTCGTAGGTGGCGAGGATTTCGATGGGGCCATGGGGCACGTCGGTCGATTCCGCTACCGACATCGCGAGAGCGAGGCCGAGTCCGTTATCGGCACCGAGGGTAGTTCCGCAGGCTTTGAGCCAGTCGCCTTCTACCTTAGTCTCAATAGGGTCGGTGAGGAAGTCGTGTTTGACATCCGAGTTTTTCTGGGGAACCATATCCATATGGCCCTGGAGAATAACGCCCTTACGGTTCTCGTAACCGGGGGTAGCGGGAACGGTCATGATGACGTTGCCGGTGTCGTCGACGAAGGCTTCGATTTTATGTTCCTCTGCCCATTTCAGGAGAAACGCGCGGATTATCTCTTCGTGTTTCGAGGGACGGGGATTACGGGTGATTTTGTAGAAGTTGTTCCAGACAATAGCTGGGGTTAAGTCTTTGATGGTCATATTGTTGAGTGTTTAATCGTACAGGGGATAGGAGGTTTCCAGACCGAGCTGGTAGACAGGCGCTCTGAGGCTCATTATCTCATCGATGCCGTCTGTAAGGGTGATGTCGCAGATAGCGGGGATGAGGTAGACTATCTTCTGAGTCGGCTGTTTCTTTGACTGCTGGCCGGAGAGGGTTTTTGTCATCGGCTCAGCCTTGATCGTGAGCTCGAATACGTTTGCGCCGGGTTTCGTGGCCTTAACCGGTCCGCGGGTGGGATCGAGTGCGAATACTGCGAGGCTGCCTTCACGGTCGGGGGTGATGTCGAAATAGGCCCTGCCCTTGGCGGTCTCGGTTGTCCCTTCGAAGAGGGGGAGAAGCTCGTTTTCGAGCCTGGTCAGTTCGGTAAGGGCAGTCCCGAGGGCTTCGCCTGCGTATGAGGCGTCTGTGTCGCCCGTAAGAATCTTGTAGCGCTGTTCGCGGTACTGCTTGATTTTCTCCGCCGCCTGCTGAGCTTCGAGAAGCAGGGAGTCGATGGGCTCCACCTCGACCAGGACGGTGTCGATGACGGTATTTCCGAGGGTATCTACGATGGGGATGAAGCGCTCCTCGTAGTAAGTCTTTTTAACCTTGGGGGCAGGTTGGAAGTTTTCATGCTTTCTGTAGTTGACCTGCCTGCCAAGCGGACTGGCGGAATGACGGCTGCCGCCGTTTTCCTTTATCTCGCCTTCACTGGCCGAGATGAGGCCTTGCTCGGTAAGGGAGAGCAGGGTAGGGCGGGTGTTGCCGCTCAGGTTGACGCTGTAGCGCTTGGTCTGGTCAGCTTCGACCCTGGGGCGGATCTTGAACTGGTTGATCGTAGTGATGACAGTGTCTCTCTGGGCAACCTCGAGATTGAGGAGGTCCTTGGCGTATTTGGCATACTTGCCGGCATGGACTATGTCCTGAGAATAGCCGACCTCTACGGTGAGGGTCGTCTTAGGCAGGGCATACGATACTTCCTGAGCGCTTGCCGAGAAAGCGGCTAGCATCAGAGCGGCGGCGATGAGTGTTCTTTTCATTGCGTGTCGGGTGCTTTTTTCCATCTGCGGTGGGACCAGAGGTAGTTTCCGGGGTCTGCGTAGATGTCTTCTTCTATGTATTTGTAAAATTGTTCTACGATCTGCTGCTCGGTAAGGCTGCCGGCATCGTCTGCGATTGGTTTGAATTCGCAGATGTATTTTTTGTGGTTCTCCGTCCGGGTGATTGAGAGATAGGTAACCGCCAGATGGAGCTTACGGGCGAGAGCGGCCGCAGCTGTCATAGAGCGGGTCTTTCTGTTCATGAAGTTCACGATAGTGTAGCCTTTGGCGCTGCCGTAGGGCCACTGATCCGTACAGAAGAACCAGTACATGCCTTCGTTCTGGTGTTCGAAGACATGGCGGACGATATTGTTCGTCTCAATGTAATTGGCAGGGTCGAGGCCCTTGGAGTGAAGGCGGTTGTCGCGCATTACTTCGTCCCAAACTTTGTCGGTCGTTTGTAGACGTTGACTACGTTTTTGAGATTTAGCGGGATGCTTTTCCCGCCATAGTCGAAGTAGGGAAAGCCGGGGAGAACTTCCCAGTTGCCGCAATGGGCAAAGAGGACGATAGTTCCTCTGGAGTTTCCGATTCTTTCGAGTTCTTCCGGATTCTTTACGCTTATTATCTTCGAGCGCTGTATACGCCTGGGCCAGCTCCCGCCGAACCAGATGGCTTCGGTGATGATCTGAGCGAAATGGAAGTAGAAGTCTTTGAAGATGCGCTTGCGCTCCTTTTCCGATTTTTCGGGGAAGGCCTGGTCAATATTGTCCTTTACGACTTTTACCCTGTAGCGCACGACGCAGCGGGCGAGCCAGCCGATTATGTGTGCATTGAAATGATGCACACCCAGAGGCAGCCACGAAAACAGCCGCAGGAACGCTTTGACCAGAAATCGCTTCATCTCCGCTAATTTAACAAATAATTAGTAAATTTGTTGTCTGTAGACAATTCAAATAATTACTGTATATGTTCAAAGGTCAACCGAAAGGTTTGTTTGCCCTCGCTCTCGCCAATACCGGCGAGCGCTTCGGCTACTACACTATGATCGCCGTCTTCGCGCTTTTCCTTCGTGCGAATTTCGGCCTCGAGGCCGGAACTGCCGGCTTGATTTACAGCTCGTTCCTGATGCTGGTTTATTTCTTCCCCCTGATCGGAGGTATTCTTGCAGACAAATTCGGATTCGGTAAGATGGTTACCGCCGGTATTTTCGTCATGTTCGCAGGTTATCTCCTCCTCTCCGTTCCTCTCGGAGGCGGAACAGTCGCCCTTATCGCTATGCTGGCGGCTCTTCTGCTGATCGGATTCGGAACAGGTCTATTTAAGGGAAACCTACAGGTGATGGTCGGAGATCTCTACAACGATCCCCTCTACGCCGCAAAGCGTGATTCCGGCTTCTCCCTCTTCTACATGGCTATCAACATCGGTGCTCTCTTTGCTCCGACCGCAGCTATCAAGATCCGCGAGTGGGCTATCACCCTCGGCTTCGACGGAAACGCCGCCTATCACTTCTCCTTTGCGGTAGCATGCGTCTCCCTGATCGTCTCAATCGCTATCTACTACGCTTTCCGCAGCTGGTTCAAGCATGTTGAGGGTGGCGCAAAGAAAGGCGAGAAGGCCCAGGTAGTGGATACCCTTACTCCCGAGCAGACCAAGAAACGCATGGTCGCTCTGTTCCTGGTATTTGCGGTCGTTATCTTCTTCTGGATGAGTTTCCACCAGAACGGCCTTACCCTGACTTATTTCGCCGACGAATTTACCCAGCGCAGTTCCGAAGGCCTCGCTTCGATGCCCTTCAACGTATGGAACCTGGTCGCTGTAATCATCATAGTATACGCTCTGTTTACTATCTTCGATAAGGAAACCTCGAAGAAGGGTAAGTGGATTGGCGTTGCAATCGTTTTGCTCGCATGCGCATACCTCTGCTGGCAGTACAGCCGTCTGAGCGGCTCTATCGAGATCAGCGCTCCTATCTTCCAGCACTTCAATCCGTTCTATGTAGTCGCCCTGACTCCGGTCTCGATGGCTATCTTCGGTGCTCTGGCTAAGAAAGGCAAGGAGCCTTCCGCTCCCCGTAAGATTGCCTACGGTATGCTCGTCGCAGCCGTCGCCTTCGGTCTTATGGTATTTGCTTCTATCGGCCTGAATACCCCTGATGTCCAGGCAGCAGCCCGTGCAGCCGGAATGCCCGAGACTCTCGTTTCGCCCTACTGGCTTATTACCGTTTATCTTATTTTGACTTTCGGAGAACTGCTTCTCAGCCCTATGGGAATCTCCTTCGTCTCGAAGGTCGCTCCTCCTAAGTATAAGGGTATGATGATGGGTATGTGGTTTGTCGCCACCGCCCTCGGAAACTTCCTTGTCCAGGTCGGCGGACACCTCTGGGGCTCGATTCCTCTCTGGGTCGTCTGGGCAGTCTTCCTCGGCGTCTGCGTCATCTCCGCTATCTTCATGTTCACCATGATGAAGAAGCTCGAAGCCGCCACCGCCGAATAGCTTCTTCAACAACCCCATAAACCGTCGGAGATGCCCCGTTTTCTGGGACATCTCCGACTGTTTTTATGATATGTTAACTGGATTCTACTTGTAGATATCTTTCTGGGTCAGTTCGACTATTTCGCCGAACTCGGCTATTTTGTCCATCGGGAGCTTCTCGCGATCGCCGACTATGATAAGGCAGCGCGGTGAAGGTGCTACGAACGCGTCGTAGTACTGCTTCATCGCTTCCAGACTTACTTCGTCGAGATGGTCTACGATAGCCTTGTTGGGGTCTTCAGTGTAGCCCTTGATCTCGCAGTTGTGGATAGAGGATGCGACTCCGCGGAAGGTCGGGTAGCCGTTGTTTGCCTGGGCGGCAAGCGACTGAACCGAAGCTGTGAAGGTGGATTCCTTCAAAGGAAGGACCCTAAGCAGAGAATCTACCAGCTGAAGCGCTGCGAGGCTCTTGTCGGCCTGAGTGCCGAGAGAAGTGACGAGCGCTGCGCTCTTTTCTTTCTCTACCGGCATAGGGCTTGTGACGTAGCCGTGGGCTGAATAGGCCATCGCGCGGAACTCGCGAACTTCCTGGAACATAAGTGAATACATTCCTCCACCGATATACTCTCCGAGCACCTCCAACAAGGTAGCCTGAAGCTCGTCGGCGGGTGCCGCAGGAGTCTGGTAAGTCATAATCTGGGCCTGACGGGAATTCTTCAGGTTGTAGAAGAATACAGTAGGTTTGTCGTAGATCAGATACGGTAGATAGTTCTGAGTAGTAGCTACCTTGCAACGATTCAGATTGAGCTCAGACTTAAGTACAGAAGCCACCGTCTCAATAGGGAGGGTTCCGCAGTAGAATATTGCACACTCTTTGTCGAGCAGCTGGCTGAACTTATTAAGGAGTCCATCAGGGCCGATCTTTCCGAGTTCCTTGCCGTCCAAAGCCCTGAGTTTAGGGGCGTTAGCGCCGTAGAACACGCGCTGGGAAGTAGCCTGCATTATGTTGGAAGTACCTCCGGTAAGGAAGGTCTTCTTCTCGAGGTTGACGCCCTGCTTGAGTTCTTTGAAACTCTCTTTGTCTGCCTTGGCGTGGTCCTCGAAATGACGGAGCAACTGGACAGAGGGGACGAAGCGGTTGTCGAAGCCGGTGATGCCGAGGTTGAAGCGGTGGTTGTCGCTGCCGACCGAGAAGCTGGTGCCCAGGTTCTGCCACGCCTTCGAAAGCTGCTGGATAGAGAGAGAATCGGTACCGATGGTGTTCAGGAAAGATGCGACGTGGGGGATGACGGGATCTTCGTTGAATCCTTCGTCGACCTGGATGCTCAGGCTGAAGATGTCGTTAACCTCGTTCGGCTTATAGAAGAGGGTGACTTTGTCGCTGAGCTTTACTCGCTGGACATCGCCCTCGAAATCGAGCAGTTTGGGCTCGTACGCCGCGACGGGCATAGCTTCGAGCTTCTTTGCGTATTCCGATTTCTCGCCGGCGTGTTTGGGGATGATCGGGTCGAACTTCGGAGCCGCGACCTTATCCTTGGGATAGGTGCCGTTGACCTTCTCGAAGCGGATGTAATCCTCGCCGAAGTACTTGTTCGCGACACGGATGACGTCCTCACGGGTGATGGACTGTATAGCCTCGACCTCGGCCAGGTAGTCGGCCCAGCTGCGGTTTTGGGCCATCACTTCGACCATCGCGTCCGAACGGGAGCTGATAGTCTCGAGGCGCTGCATCGCGCCCCTTGCTGCCTCAAGCTTAAGTGCCTCGAGATCGGCATCTGCGAACTTGCCGTCCTTGATTATCTGGACCTGCTCACGGACGAGCTTCTCAGCCTTCGGGAGCTTGCCGAAAGGGATGGACGGGATAACCAGGTAGCCCACGATTCCCATCTCATTGAACATCGGCACACGGCCGGCTGCAGCCGCGAGGACTTTGTGGTTGGTAGTCAGCGAGTCGAGCAGACCGGACGAGAAGCTGTTGGTAAGCAGAGAAGACGCAAGGTCGAGCGCGATAGCGTCCGGCTCGCCGTCTTTCGGGCCGTTGAAACCGTAGACCGCGATCTTGATGAGCGGGATCTCGGCTTTGATCTTTACGTCGCGAACGCCCTGGATATTGGGCACGGCGACGGGCTCCTTGACCGCCGGGTCACCTGCGGGCAGACGGCCGAACGTATCCTCGAGCAGCGGCTGGATAGTCGCGGCGTCGATGTCGCCGGACAGAATCAGGCCCATGTTGTTGCCGACGTAGTACTTTTTGAAGAAGTCCATCATCTCGCCGAGACGAGGGTTCTTCAGATTCTCGGTGCTGCCTATTACCTCGTAGGAATAGGGGTTGCCGTCGGAGAAGGTCCTGATCATCTCGAAGAGGGGAGCCTGCATCGTGTTGTCTGCAGCCCTGTTTTTCTCCTCATAAACTGTCTCCAATTCGCCCTGGAAGAGGCGGAAAACAGGATTCAGCATACGGTGGCTGTTGAGCTCGCACCACTGAGCTATATACTGAGGAGAGAAAGTATTGTAGTAGAAGGTGTAGTCGTAAGAAGTTCCGGCATTGAGACCTGTGCCTCCGAAGCGGGCGGTCAGCAGATCGAACTCGTTGGGGATGGCGTAGTCGGCGGCCTTGATGCTGAGGCGGTTGATTTCTTTCTGGATTACAAGCCTGAGGCTGTCGTTCTGAGTCTCGGCTAACTGGTTGTAACACACTGCGATAGAATCCAACCATACCTTTTCGGCCTCATAATCTACGGTTCCGAGTTCCGTAGTTCCCTTGAACAGGAGGTGTTCCAGATAGTGTGCAAGTCCGGTATCGGGGCAGTCTTTTCCTCCGGCCTTTACGACTACTGCACCGTAGACCTTAGGCTGGGAAGAGTCCTGGTTGACCCATACCTGCATTCCGTTGGAGAGTTTGAACTCCTGTACATCGAGGGGATTGTTCTGCGCGTGGAGACATAGAGCCGCCATCAACGCGAAAGCGCTTACAATAAATCTCTTCATAACACTACTATGCTTTTAATTTTGATAAAGGTACGAATTTTTTGGGAACTACATCTCTGCTGTGTCCCTGTCGCCCCAACCCCTTCTCCCTCCCATTTGCGGAAGGTGTGTTTTTATCCCGCACACCTTCCGCAGTCATATTGCCCTACAGGTACCTGTAGTGCATTTCGCGTGCGGAAGGTGTCACCCTCAAAAGCACACCTTCCGCAAACGACCGGCACACCGTCCTCAAATCCAATGGTAAAGGAAATAATCGTCTACCCTGTGAGTTTTTGACGCAGGTGGAGCTCCAAAGTGCCTCGACCTGTGAGAAATAGCCACAGGTGGAACCGCAAAACTCCTCCACCTGCGAACAATTCAAAGACCTACCCTGGATCGCGCTACGCCGGGCCTTTACCTTCTGCGCCTGCGGACGGGTACTCCTTCGCGCGGGACTCGTCTCGCAAGTCTGCGACTTGCTCGCTCGGACCCTCAGCTAAGCATAGTGAGTCGCCATATTTGACGAAGGCAAATACGGAAAGGTGGAAAGGCCGCAGGGGGTATCGGGGGATGCGTCATCCTCCGCATGATAAGGGCCACGCCCGCTCTAGTGAGTCCCCGCTCCTCCGGCGCTAGACCAGACGAATTTAAATTATTTAGCCTCCGGCAGGGCATTCCCCGCGGAGGGCAGGACATTCTTTACGCAGTACCGCCTCACTCGCGGCGTCAGAAACAATGGGGGATGATTTTTTCGAAGGGTAGAGGGGCCGCAAGCGACTTAGCGCGCGGCCGCAAAAACAACTTCGAACAAATCATACCAAGCGGACACTCACGCCTGCGACTCACTAATCGCGTAGAGCGGCCGTACGCCACTCGCGCGGTCTCTCACGCCTGGCGTAAACCAATCTAGAAATTCAGCGAGGCGGAGC
>CAJOJC010000083.1:12617-14819 GCA_905234775.1 uncultured Bacteroidales bacterium
GATATGGCGGAACTGCGGGTCGCCGTTGCCCCAGCCGAGAAGCTCGGCGCCCTCAACGCTCACCTCGAGCTCTGCTGCGAGGGAGAATACATCGATCACTATAACATCCTGTCCGTCGCGTTCCAGCGAGGTTTTATGGGGCTTCAGGATTACCTGACCATTGCGGAGCTTAGGTTCTTCAGCCTTACGGGCCGCCTTCAGTTCGCGCTTGGTCTCTCCGGACCATAGCCCGCGCAGCTCCCACATTTCCTCCTTCGGATAGCCACAGTAATCCATCAGGCCGAAGAGCGAGCCGGTGTTGGGCCAGACCTTGGGGTAGGGCTCTCCGCGGTAATCGAAGCCTGTCCAGAAGAAAAGGCCGGCGGCCCAGGGGCGCTCGCGGTAAAACTGATATCCGGTAGCGACGAAGTCGATATCGAACTCGCCGCGAGCGCCGCGTACGCCGCCGCCGGTAGTCTCTTCGGTTCCGATAGCGGAACGCTGGGGATGTTCGGAATGGTCCTGGTCTACTCTGTTCTGCCTGATGTAGTTGTAGCCCGGTACATCGACCTCGTCGTCGATCATATACTCGCCGCCTGAATTGCCGTAGGTAGTCGGGCGGGAAGGATCAAGACTATGGACATAGTCTACAACCCTTCGGGCTACGGGTCCTCCGACCGGTCTGCCGCCCCATTCTTCGTTTCCGATGCCCCAGGCGATAACGCAGGGGTGGTTTCGGTCACGATCGATCATTTTTCGGATAAGCTCGAGCGCCTCGGGGTGGGAACCGAACTGGCGGGCTTCCTCCAACACCAGAACTCCCATCTCATCGCAGATGCGCAGCATAGAAGGGGAGGCGGGGTTGTGGGCAGTGCGGATGGCGTTGAAGCCGAACTCCTTGAGCCGCGCGATGCGCCAACGCCAGAGTTCGTCCGGTACACCTACGCCTACTCCCGCCGCATCCAGATGGACATTGGCGCCCTTAAGGAACACCTTCGACCCATTCAGAAGAAAGCCCTGATCAGGATCGAAAACTGCGGTGCGGACGCCGTATTTCTCTGTTATAGAGTCGCTTAGCTCGCCCTTATAATAGATATCTACTTTAACCGTATACAGATACGGATCTTCCAGACTCCACTGACGAGTGAGGCGCTTAACCTCGCGTCCGGAGGCGTCGAACCAGCTGACTTTACGATTGATAGCCTCAGGGTCAGAACCGGGCATCAGAACATAATCGCAGTCCACCTCGGTCCCGTTGATTCGCAGCGAATGGGGCTTCACGGCCGCAGGACCGTCGCTTACGCGAAGCCAGACATTGCGGTAGATTCCTGCGCCCTCATAGTACCAGCCCTCTTCGAGCGAAGCGTCTACCCTCACTACGATAACGTTGCGGCCCCCGTAATTGAGATAGTCGCTCAGATCGTACCAGCGCGAAGCATAGCCGCTTGGTTCGTGCCCTATGTAATATCCGTTTATATATACCTCGCTCGAGCGGAAGATTCCCTCGAACTCTACTGTAATAACCTTGCCCTTGTCTCCCTCGGGGACCTCGAACTCCTTGCGGTACCAGCCTATCGAGTTCTGAGGATAATTCCATCCCACGCACTTATACCCGTGGCTATGGGATGCTTCGCCGCTAAACGGCAGATCTACTACCCAGTCATGGGGAAGATTTACGGATACCCAGCTCGAATCTTCCACGAAATCAAGACTTGTAGCGTCTATCGCGTCCCAGGCGCCAGCCTTCGCCATATGAGTGAAATACTGGGTGCCGTGGCCGAAATCAGCCTGCATAGAGTTGGCGTCTCCCAGATGGAAACTCCATCCGTTGTTGAGAAGGAAGAGAGAGAGCAGGGCAGCGAGCATAGCGATTATACTTCAATTGCGACAGAGTGCTCCCCGGGTTCGTAGGGAATGAACTCCGATGAGCCTTTGCCTTTGTTCAGAATAGTGATATTGTAGACGGCGTCGCGCCATACCTTTCGGACCGTAACCTTCTTGATCGAAGCGGGCAGGCAGGGCTTTACGAGCAGGCCGTCGTATTCGGGCTTAATACCGAGTATCCACTGCGTAGCGGTGTACCAGTTCCAGGCCGCGGTACCGGTGAGCCAGCTGTTCTTACCTTCGCCGGGCAGCGCGGCGTCCTTGCCGGCCACCATCTGGCAGTAGACGTAAGGCTCGACCTTGCGGCGCTCCTGGTCCACGACGAAGGCGGGGCAGATC
>CAJOJC010000084.1:0-2462 GCA_905234775.1 uncultured Bacteroidales bacterium
GAAAGCGATTCAAATCGTGAATAAGCCAAAACGTTAGTAAAACATTAAATATTAATAAGTTATATAAACAACGCGTTAAATTAACGCATCACTAGTAATTCTACATCTTCTATTACAAAACTTTTGTTGTTTAAGTACCTTACATTATCCCTGTACTTGACCTCATAGTCCACCAAAGTCTTTCCAATGTCATATCCGCCATAAAACTCATGATTCCCGGGCACTATCAATGTTTCTTGAAAATGTTCTGCGCACCAATCAAAGAAAGGCAGATGAAGCATATTCTTATCGCCCAAAATCGACACGTCTCCAGCCAAAACCAAGACATCCCCAACGGGTAGCAAAACGCCCCCTTGTTCAAATAATTCCCGATTATGATCAAACTCCAAGTGTAGATCCGACGCGTATTGAATCTTCATATTCTTTTCTCCTATGCCTGCATTTCCCCCCGAGACTATTTATGAACTTTTCGATCATCCCTCTCTCTCCATTTTGCTTTCATCTCTGCTATATATTCCTCCTCGTCAAAATGGGCCACATCAGGACTTGCATCTCCCTCATCAATAGCTGAACAAAAAGCGACCATCTCTGTCTCCGCATCTTCTTGATGGCATAGATTAGTCTTTTTCATCTCGTTTGTTATTGTGATATATAAATCAGCATCGAATCTGCCAACTTTTCCGGTTTCATTCTATACCGAAGCAAGTCCGTATAAAATGGGAACGCACAAAATTCATCTTCTGAATATGTTTTGTTTGGAGAGGGATCAATCAGAATACACCATATATGTACTGGACATAGCGCTCTTTTTTCTGAAATCAAAAGTGGGATATAAAACGGTTCATAACTATAACCAATCTCATCTGTTTGAAATAGATAGGAAGGCATTTCCTCTGCTATCTTGTATACATCATCGATTGATTTGTTTTCCAATCGTTGTTTTACCCGTTCAAATTCTTCGCACCTATGTTCGAACACATGGATAAGATCATAATAGTTCTCTATTGTTGATATAATATCAGAAACCGATACCTTATCAGACAATTTAAAATAGAGATAGTTCTCATCCTCCCGGAAGTCATAAATGTCGGGAAAGAGTTGATCAATTATCTCTTGTTTAGTATTACTGGATTCGATTCCCGGAATATGAGCCTTATTGATACCATACTGGTAGATAATGCCGGTACTAATGAAACGTCCCATATGCTTTCCCCTATTGTTGTTTATGTTGTTAACGTACGTTTGGTGCTATACGACACCTTATTCCCCAGTAACAAAGCGAATAAGATTTCAAGACCCCATGCTTTCCAGAATGTAATCTTTGCAAAACCAAACAGACTTGGCATCAGCCAATTCCATAACAATTCCACCGGCCAGGCAAATGGCAAGGAAAGCAGTAGCCAAACCATAAGGGAAACAGAGCATCCTAGTGCTACCGTTAGATACGATTCGAATTCAAAATGAGTATTCATATCATTCTATTTCATTATCCACAAAGTTACCGCTCATGATACGCTTCCACCAAATCATTGCAAACCTTGCAATTATTTGGATTTATATACAAGTGACAGATCTTTGATACAATCATAACGACTTTAATTATATTCTTGAAATGAAAAGAGTAAAGGTATTCATCGAAAAGTCAGAGTATGGTTACTCCGCATTTATGGATAATTCGACATTAGACTATGGATGTATCGGTGAAGGAAAAACTGTCGAAGAAACTATCGAAGACTTTCATTCAGCATACAACGAAATTCTAGAATACTACAAATTAATTGGCAAAGAATTCGAGGAAGTAGAATTAGAATTCTCATTTGATACAGATTGTATCAAATAGAAATTAGTCTAAAAAGTATTCACTGCCTACCGGGCTGGCGCGGACCGTGAGGGGAAGCGCGGATGGTTAAAGGTTGGTACGATTTTGTCGAAGATCGTTCCTGAGGTCGCTCGCGGGAGTGCTTGCCGGGCTTCTTGCCTGAGTGCCCGCGACCTCTTCCAACCCTTCGAAAAAAATCGTCCCCGATTTTTAGGCCCGCGCGGGCTCTGCGAGACTGCAAACAATGAGGCCTTACTCCTCGCGACAACATCCCTGCCGGGGCTCAGAATATATATTCGAACGGGAGGGAAAGCGCGAATGCTTCGCGCCGTCGGGTGGATATTCCTGTGTTACAGAGAGTTGCTTAAATCAAACTCCGTAATTTTCCTACTTTGATTTACATAATTGCCTGTAAATCAATGAGTTCCACCCGACGGAGACATAAATAATTATGAGAAGGCGTCGAGCACTCGCCAGATAAGCTGAAGGGGCGGAGGACTGCGTCTTGGCGCGGGGACTTCCGCTCCTTTGTCCCGACAGACATAGGCCGCGAGGTGGCGAGCGGCCGGTACTGAGAGGGGCGAGGCTTCGGGGTCGCCGAGCCCCGACTCCATTCTTCACGATGAAATAACCGCTGGACAAA
>CAJOJC010000084.1:2543-7953 GCA_905234775.1 uncultured Bacteroidales bacterium
TCACCCCCTGCGAAAGTGGTGATGGGAGCGAAAAGGGCCCAAAACGTGGCTATCACCCGAATTGCGGAGGGCGATAGCCACACCCTGCGAGCGAATAGATAGGGACCTTCCGCAAATAGGCAAAAAATAGAACTACTCTGCGGGAATATCCGCAGAGTAGTAGGAAGTTTCTTAAAATGCGGCGGGAAAACCTACTTCCCGAGGAAGTCAGAAAGCGGGACGCCCTTGAGCTCGACAGGGTGAGGGCGATGGATGCCGGTCTTGACCGTGCAGGAGACGTCGATGACGTAATCCGCGGGGTTGAGTGAGGGATTAGCCAGGAGGGACAACAACGCGGTATAAGAGATCAGGGAGCCGTGGCCAGTGACCCTGACGGACTGGTTGTCACCGCGGTGGAGAGTAAGGTCGTCGGCGCGGCCGATGATGAAAGCCTGGCCGTCTTTCTTGTAGATAGTTCCGGTAATATCGGAGATGACCGTGCGGCGGCGAGTGCTCGAGAGAGTCAAAGTAACGACGCCGTCGACGCTGGTGAATGAAGTCGGGCGGATAGAGGTCAGAGACCAGTTGTGGACCGTGATTCCGCCTTTCGAGACGGCGGAGGAATCGGGAGCGATGAAAAGCGCCAGAACGAGCGCGGCGAAAAGGGCGATAAAACGTTTCATAACGAAAGACTATCTAGCAAGTTTATAAATCTCAAAGATATCGTTGCGGTCAAGGACGCGGAGGCGACCGACGGTGATAGAGCCGTCGTGCGAGCAGCGGCGAGCCATCTCGGCGGCTTCATCGTCGGTAAGAGGGCGTCCGAGGAGTTCGGAAATCGTCACGGGCATACCGATCGAGCGGTAGAAGGCCTCCATGGCGTCGATGCCGGCAAGGGCGGTGGATTCCGCGGAGCCATCAAACTGAACGCCAAGAACGTTCACCGCGAACCTGACGAACCGCTCCGGATTCGAGCGGTAAACATACCGCGCCCAGGTGGGCCAAAGGGCGGAGAGGCCGGCGCCGTGGGTGACGTCGAACATCGCGCTGAGTTCGTGCTCCATTTTGTGGCAGGCCCAGTCGCGGGTCATGCCGCATTCCGTGAGACCGTTGTGGGCCAGGCTGCCGCCCCACATGATCTGCGTGCGCGCCTGGTAATCGCAAGGATCCGCGAGCGCCTTAGGGGCCGCGGCTAGCAAAGTCCGCAGCAGGGCCTCGGCAAGCGCCTCGGTCAGGGTCATGTCCATGTCGTTGGAGAAGTAGCGCTCCATCGTGTGCATCATGATATCGGTCACGCCGGCCGCGGTCTGCCAGGCCGGGAGGGTGAACGTGCGCTCGGGATTCGAGACGGCGAACTTGCAACGGCCGAAGGGGGTCGAGACGCCACGCTTGTCGCGGGTCTCCTCGTTCGAGATGACGCACGAATCGCTCATCTCGCTGCCGGACGCGGGGTTAGTGACCACGCAGCCGACGGGCAGGGCCCTGGCGACCTTCGCCTTCCCTTCGAAGAAATCCCAGACGTCGCCCTCGTAGGGCACTCCGTAGGCTATCGCCTTAGAGGAATCGATTGCGCTGCCGCCGCCGATTGCGAGGATCAGGTCGACTCCTTCGCGCCGGCAGAGCTCTATCCCCTGCCGTACGAGCGAAAGGCGCGGATTCGGGACCACGCCGCCCAGCTTGATGTATTCAATGCCTTCTGCCTCGAGCAGTCCGCAGACCTTGCTCAGCAGCCCGGAGCGTTCAGCGCTTCTGCCGCCGTAGTGGACGAGGATCTTCTGCCCGCCATATTTGCGGACTAGCTTAGCAACTTGGGATTCTGCCTCACGACCGAAAACGACTTCGGTTGGGGCGTAGTAGGTGAAATCGATCATAGTTCAAATATACAAAAAATCCAGAGCTTGATAGCCCTGGATTTATTAATCTATGTGAACTCCCCTACTTGTCAAGTACTTCGTAGACAGAGTTGTTCGATTTGTATTCAGGAACGATTTCCTTCATCTTACGGACGGTCTCCATATTGTCATACTTCTTGGAGATCTCTACGAGTTCGTCGACATCGCGCACGACTTCGTCGTAGTCGTACTCACGGACCTGGGCGATACGGATCTTTTCGTGGAAGGTAGGCTTAGTTCCTTCAAGCTCATTGAGAACCTCCTCATAGAGTTTCTCGCCCTCGCGGAGGCCGGTGTACTTAATCTCCACGTTCTTCGCGCCTGAGAGAGCAATCATCCTCTTCGCAAGGTCTGCAATCTTCACTGGCTCGCCCATATCGAAGACGAAGATCTCGCCACCATTACCCTTGGTTCCTGCCTCGAGGACGAGCTTACAGGCCTCGGGGATAAGCATGAAGAAGCGGACGATGCGCTCGTCGGTAACCGTCACGGGACCACCATTCTTAATCTGCTCACGGAAGAGCGGAATAACAGATCCATTCGATCCGAGAACATTTCCGAAGCGGGTAGTAACGAACTGAGTATAAGATACTTTGCCTTTAGTCTTGAACTGGGACAGCGCCTCCATCTTAAGCTTACGATCGAGGCTCTGGACGTAGATCTCGCAGATACGCTTCGAGCAACCCATCACATTAGTCGGGTTCACTGCCTTATCAGTCGAGATCATCACGAACTTCTTTGCCCCGTACTTCACGCTGAGGTCAGCGAGAATGCGCGTACCCTGGATGTTATCGAGAACGGCCTCGCTCGGGTTATCCTCCATCATGGGGACGTGTTTGTAAGCAGCGGCGTGGAATACGTACTCGGGCTGGAAGTCCGCGAAGATGTGTTCCATACGCGTACGGCGGTCAACACTCGTAACTATGATCTGTGCATCGACATTCGGGAAGTCCTTCGCCATCATCAGGCGCAAGTCATGCTGCGGGGTCTCGGCCTGGTCGATAAGCATCATCTTCGCAGGACCGAAGGAGGCCACCTGACGCACGATCTCCGAGCCGATCGAGCCGGCCGAGCCTGTAATCAAGACGCGCTTTCCGGCGAGCTGCTCGCCCACCGATTTCATATCCACGCGTATCTGCTGGCGCGGGAGGAGGTCGTCAACGCTGACCTCTCGGAGCTGCAGGTTCTCTACATCGTCTTCCGAAAGTTCACCGTTCTTGACGCTGGCCTCGCTGGCCTCGCGGGCCATGAAGATCTTGCAGCCCTCCCCTATCAATATATCCTGGATTTTCTGGTTGCGGCGGAATTCCTCGACTCGCAGCGGGCTAACAATCACGCCCAGGATACCCTCCTTCCTCACGATCGCGGCAATATCCTGCTCGAGCGTGTAGACCGGGACGCCCATGAGCTCCATACCCTTGATGCGGTGTTCGTGGGTAATGAAACCGCGCAGCTCAAACTTCGCGGGCTGCTGGGCACGGATGCTCTTAGCGACTCCCACACCTCCAGTGATGGCGCCATAGATCAGGACGGGCATCGCGAGCGCGTCTGAATTCGCGATATCGAAGATAGACTTGACCAGTACACGCATGCCCCACTGCAACGCAGTAGCGACCAAGAATGCGGCCAGTGTTTCAAGAACCGCAAGCGCGCTGAGCTGAGGGATCCATAAGTATTTGAAGAGCAGAGAGAGCGGGATCGCGATTGCGAGCGAAACGAGGTTCGCCTTCGCGACCTTCATAAGGTCCACGAAACTACTGTAACGAACAACTCCCGAGTAAGTACGGAAGATGCGCGCTCCTACCCAACTGATAAGGCTGTAGAGCAACGCAGTTAAAAGAATATCCGTACCGTGTTCGAACAGAGCAGTCGTACGTCGGCTTACCCAGTATGTAAATACGCAGGATAAGAACACGATAAGCGTGTCCAAAAGAACTATAACCCAATACGGCAGCAATCGCTTTCTGAAAAACCAATGGGTCATCCGCCTCGCCAATCCCCTCTTATATCTTGAATTCATAAAGAATTAATCTATGTATTGCAGTCAAAGTTAAGAAATGTTTTTCATATAACAATTCGTCTCATACCTTTCGAATCCGAGTTGCTGATAGAGCTTATTTGCCGCGACCCTCGCCGGATTAGAGGTCAGTTTGATGTGGTGGACCTTCAGTTCCTCGGCCTTCTCAATCAGCGCAGAGACCAGTTCCCTACCGTAACCTTTCCCCCTGCAACTCGAGCTCACGACCACCGATTCTATTTCCGCTGATCTAAACTCCGGCGTATGTTTGACGCAAAGAGTCGCGGTAGCAACGATATGTCCCCCATCGCGGATAACCAGGACATGGGCGTTCTCGTCTTGAATTGCAGCCTTCAGAATGCCCTCATCGCAACCGCTCGTCTCCGCGAGCTCGTGCATCAGGGAATCGAGGCCCTTGAGGTCCTGTTGGGAATATGTTAAGAGTTCTTCGGGCATACTATTTCAGGATTGTTACTAGCTCTTCCTTAGTTTTTCTCTCTCCGTGCATCTGTGACGGCTCGCTCTCCGCGGCCGGATAGCCCACGTTGATCATCGCGACAAGTTCATAGCATTCAGAGCCTGGGAGGATCTTCTGGAGTAAAGCCGGGTCAAAAGAACCAACCCAAAGAGTGGCGAGGCCTTCGTTCTCCGCCGCCAGCATAAGATAGGTCGCGACGATCGCCGCATCCACCTCGGCCCCATTCTTGCCGTCGTAGCGCCTTACCCACGCCTCATCGGGACGGCATCCTACTACCAGGATTAGCGGGGCACCATAGTTGGAGCGAGTCACGCCTTTGATAGCCTCTAGGGTCTCTATGTTCGATACCGCCCATATATGGACCGGCTGCTTATTCACTGCCGTCGGAGCTATACGCCCGGCTTCCAGGATCCGGTCAATCTTCTCCTGCTCGACGGCTTGATTTGTAAATGCACGGCAAGAATAGCGGCGATTCAGAACATCATTGAATTCCATAAGTCAAATTATTTCTTCCATCGTTTGAGAGTCGGGAAAAACTGCCTCATCATTCCCTTATACTCCTCCGCCGTCATAGGCCTGGGCATATTCTTATTCACTTCATCCACGAACTGCGCACAGAAATCAATCATCTCCTCCATCGTGCAGTCTTTGGTGAATGCGCCGTTTACGAAGCAGTATTTGCAATAATCTTCGCTTTTCGTTCCGTCTGCGTTCGTGCCTTTCATCTCCTCGGTCAGAGGCATCCCGCAGCTTTGGCAAAATTTAAGATCCATAGGTTGGTGTGATTTGTTGATCAAAGATAAGCATAATTCTCCTCATAGCGTCATGCCCGGCTCCGACCGGGCATCTTCAAAGGGAGATTTGAACATTTTGTACGACACTTTTGAGTATTTTGTTTGGAAGTTTTGAACATTTTGTATAGCTTTGTTGCAAGATTATCAGAATGTTATGTTTAAAAGATCGCAATATCAAGAATTGGTTTCAAGGTTATCGGAACCTAGGCGTAGGATTCAAGTAGTCTCCGGCCCTAGACAGGTCGGAAAA
>CAJOJC010000085.1 GCA_905234775.1 uncultured Bacteroidales bacterium
GGCTCTCCTCGCACCCGACTGTTGCCTAGTTATCACCCGAAATGTCTAATAGGGGCTTTGAGATGGTAGTCCATCACCCCATTTGTCTAATAGACCAAAAAAACAAATGTTACCAGTCCCCTACCACGGGGGGCTCAGAATAGCCGTTCGGCGGCGATTCCGCAAGAGTGCCACACGGTAACCCCCTTTAGACGGATGTCCAGGGCGCCTATCAGTGGGGCTGGGGGCAAAATTGCCTGTCGCGACACAACTGGATGCCGCAAAATAGGTTCTAGTAGGGGTCAGTGTGTGGCGCTTCTGCGAAAAGCGAGGCAGGCTCTCCTCAGGCTGGCTTAAAATGTAACTATCTGATTAATGGCAACATGCCTAACCCCTGCTCATTTTTGAGTGGGGATCGCTGATAAATCGGTGCTAACCTGCGGTAATCCCCGCAGGTTAGTACCAAGTTTTTTTGTAAATTTGTAGGGATGATAATCGAGGCAACAGGAATTCATAAGTCGTTCGGCACCCTGGAGGTGTTGAAGGGGGTGGATTTCAGCGCGGAGAAAGGAGAAGTCGTCTCTATAATGGGCGCATCCGGCGCCGGGAAAACGACTCTCCTTCAGATACTCGGTACGCTGATGACCCCGGATAGCGGGGAACTAAGGATTGACGGAAAGAACGCGCTGGGACTCAAAGAGAGGGAGCTTGCCGCATTCCGCGGAAGAGAAATCGGTTTTGTTTTCCAGGCCCATCACCTCCTGCCCGAGTTTACCGCATTCGAAAACGTAATGATTCCGGCGATGATTGCCGGAGGGCGGACTCAGTCCCAGATGAAGGCGGCGGCCGAAGAGGTGCTGTCCCGGGTGGGGCTCTGGAACCGGCTGAACCATCGCCCGGCCGAGCTATCGGGCGGAGAGCAGCAACGCGTCGCGATTGCCCGCGCGCTCATCAATGACCCCGCCGTCCTGCTGGCCGACGAACCTACCGGCAACCTCGATTCCGCTACGAAGCAGGAAATCCATCAGCTCTTCTTCGACCTTCGCGAGCAGCTCGGGCAGACGATAATCATCGTCACCCACGACCCCGACCTGGCTGACCTTTGCGACCGGACGATGCATATGGTGGATGGGCGCTTTCTGTAGAAGATGCCCGATCAGGTCGGGCATGACAAAACCGGGAAGGCGTGACAAAACCGGGAAGGCATGACAAAACCGGGAAGGCATGACAAAAGAACTATTATTGCAACTATGGCCAATATTGAAACATTAAAGAAAACCGCCTCGCAGGTTCGACGCGACATCATCAGGATGGTAGGCGCGGCGAAATCCGGCCACCCGGGCGGCTCGCTCGGCATTACGGACGTAATGACCGCGCTGTACTTCAGTGAGATGAATCACGACCCTAAGACGTGGACCCGCGAGGGTAAAGGGCAGGATATGTTCGTCATTTCCGCCGGCCACCTCGCCCCCGTCTACTACAGCGTCCTCGCGCGCAGCGGCTATTTCCCCGTCAGCGAGCTTGGAACTCTGCGCAAGTTCGGCACCCGCCTTCAGGGCCACCCCTGCGTCACCGACCATCTCCCCGGCGTCTTCGCTCCTTCGGGCTCGCTCGGCCAGGGCCTTTCGGCCGCTGCGGGAATGGCCCTCGGCAAGAAGATCGACGGCGACCCCGGGCGCGTCTATGTCCTTCTGGGCGACGGCGAGAGCGAGGAAGGTCAGATCTGGGAGGCCGCAATGTGGGCTCCGCACCATAAGATCGACAACCTCATCGCGTTCACGGACCTCAACGGTCAGCAGATCGACGGTCCTACCGAGACTATCACCGGCATCGACAACCTCAGCGACAAATGGGCCGCGTTCGGATGGGACGTCATCCTCGCCGACGGCCACGACTTCGAAAGCATACTTCAGGCCTTCGAACTCGCCCATGCCGCGAACGGTAAGCCGAAGATGATACTCTTCAAGACGGAAATGGGCCATGGCGTCGATTTCATGGCAGGAACACACAAATGGCACGGCAAGGCCCCGAACGCCGAAGAGGTAGAGAAGGCCCTCGCCCAGCTGGAAGAAACATTGGGAGACTATTAGTATGAAGAAGTATATCGACACCGGTAAGAAGGACACCCGCAGCGGTTTCGGCGCGGGCCTTCTCGAAGCAGGCAAACGCGACAGTCGCGTGCTCGCTCTCACCGCCGACCTTAAGGGTTCGGTTAAGATGGACGCTTTTGCGGCCGAGTTCCCCGAACGGTTCATCCAGTGCGGAATCGCCGAATCGAACATGGTCGGAGTGGCTGCTGGTCTCGCTACAACCGGAAAGGTCCCGTTCATCGGCTCCTTCGCAGAGTTCGTTACCGGCCGCGTCTATGACCAGCTCCGCCAGGAGGTCGCCTATGGCCACACCAATGTAAAGATCGCCTCGTCCCACGCCGGAATTACCCTCGGCGAAGACGGCGCGACCCATCAGACGATGGAGGATGTCGCCCTTATGCGCGCCCTTCCGGGTATGACCGTTCTTGTTCCCTGCGACTACAACCAGACCAAGAACGCAACCATCGCCGCAGCGGCTTATGAAGGTCCCGTTTATCTGAGATTCGGCCGCCCGTCGGTTCCGAATTTCACTCCGGAAGACGAAGAGTTCGTTATCGGGAAGGTATATAATCTGAATCCCGGAAGCGACGTTACCCTAATCGCAAACGGACACCTTGTCTGGGAAGCGCTGCTTGCGGCCGAGGCCCTCGAGGCTGAAGGCATCAGCGCCGAAGTCCTGAATGTCCCTACCGTGAAGCCTCTCGACGAGGCCGCGATCATAGCTTCGTTGAAGAAGACCGGCTGCGCGGTAGTTGCTGAGGAGCACAATATGGCAGGGCCGTGGCTGCCGTATCCGCCTCAGCAGTCCCTGCACCGATTGCCTTCGTCAACGGCGCCGACCGCTTCGGCCAGTCCGGCACCCCCGCGGAGCTCCTCGCCGCCTATGGCCTCAATGCCGAGGCTATCGCAGCGGCCGCCCGCGAGGTCCTGAAGCGTAAATAATTTTGATATTTGCCCGAAGGGGTATATATTTGCTGCCCCTTTCGGTACGGCCGTCAGGTCGCCGGGAGGGGAATTCGGGGTGTGGCGCAGTTGGTAGCGCATCTGGTTTGGGACCAGAGGGTCGCATGTTCGAGTCATGTCACCCCGACTCGCATTATGTCAGAGAACGATTGGAAAAAACGTCTCGGAATTGTCTATTCGACTAACCCGGATTTTCAGTATTCTACGGAAGAGACTTCGGAGCCCGAAACTCTCGAGCCCTCGAAGCAGCGGCTGATTGTCCGCATAGACAGAAGCGGCCGCGCCGGAAAGCAGGTTACCCTTGTCCAGGGCTTTGTCGGAACACAGGAAGACCTCGCCGAACTTGGGCGTAAGCTCAAGGTAAAATGCGGGGTGGGCGGCAGCGCAAAAGACGGCGAAATAACCGTTCAGGGCGACCTTCGCGACAAAGTCACCAAGCTGCTGCTCGAGATGGGCTATAACGCTAAGCGCGGAAACTAATCTTTTACTTCCGCAGCCGGAACTACGAGGATCGACACCTCGTACAGCAAATAAATAGGAAGGAAGACGACCATCAGGGTGAAGGGGTCGCCGGTAGGGGTAATGACTGCCGCCAGAATAAGCAGAATAACTATAGCATAGCGGCGGTACTTGCGCAGCAACCCCTTGTTGACAATGCCGAATTTACCGAGTACCCACGCCAGAACGGGAAGCTCGAAGACCAGTCCCATTATAAAAATAATCGACACGAAAGTCGAGATATAGGAGTTCAGGGATATCTGCGTCAAGATCCCTGTCCCTATATGATAACCGGCTAAAAACCTGAAAGTCAGAGGGAAAACCAGCAGATATCCCACCGCGCAGCCGATATAAAACAACAGCGCGACTGCCAGCATCGCAAATCCCATCCCGCGCTTCTCGTTCTTATACAAAGCCGGCTTGACGAAAAGCCAAACCTCAACAAGCAAATAGGGGAACCCGACCACCAGCGCCAGCAAAAATGCGGTGCGCATATGGGTGAAGAAAGGCGCGGTTACGTTGATATTGACAATGTCTATCTTGAAGTCCCCGGTAAAGATGCCTCCAAGCCACTTATAAACGAAGAACTCTCCCGTAGTCGGTGCTAAAATGACGGCGTCGAACAGCGACGGCATCACGGCGAATGCGGCGATAAACAAAATCAGGATCGCCCCGAGCGTCCTGAAAATAGACCATCTCAAAACCTCCAGATGGTCCCAGAAAGTCATTTCGCCGTTAGACATCCAGATCGTCCTTTATATCCTTAATCCCGTCGCGGAACTGCTTGACTCCCTTCCCGATGCTCTTCATCAGCTCGGGAATCTTCTTCCCGCCGAAAAGCAGCAGAACGACCAGTGCGATGATGACTATTTCACCTGTACCTATATTTCCAAGCATTATGAATCGAGTTTAAGAACTGCCATAAATGCGGACTGAGGTACCTGGACGGTACCGATCTGACGCATACGTTTCTTTCCTTCCTTCTGCTTCTCGAGCAGTTTTCTCTTACGGGTAACGTCGCCGCCGTAACATTTTGCGGTAACATCCTTGCGGACCTGCTTTACCGTCTCGCGGGCGATAATCTTCGCTCCGATGGCGGCCTGAATAGGGATGTCGAACTGCTGGCGGGGGATGAGTTCCTTCAGCTTCTCGCACATCCTGCGCCCGAAGGTGTAGGCGTTGTCTTCATGTATCAAGGTCGAAAGCGCATCGGCCGGCTCACCGTTAAGCAGAATATCCAAACGCACAAGCCGTGCCGGGCGGTAGTCCGTCAGATGATAGTCGAACGACGCATATCCCTTCGAGATGGTCTTCAGCTTATCATAAAAATCAAAGACTATTTCCGAAAGCGGCAGGTCGTAGTTCAGCTCGATTCGGTCGGCGGTGATATAGTGCTGGCTGATAAGCGTTCCACGCCTGTCGAGGCACAGTTTCATGATCGGCCCGAAGAACTCGGTCTTCGAGATAATCTGCGCGCGGATGTACGGCTCTTCGATATGGTCGATGAGAGTAGGGGCCGGCATGCCCGAAGGGTTATGGACCGTTATCACCTCGCCCTGGGTCGTATAGACCTTGTACGAAACGTTCGGCACGGTCGTAATCACGTCCATGTCGAACTCGCGGAACAGGCGCTCCTGAACGATCTCGAGATGGAGCAACCCCAGGAAGCCGCAGCGGAAGCCGGAGCCCAGCGCGAGCGAGCTCTCGGGCTCGTAGAAGAACGACGCATCGTTGAGCTTGAACTTCTCGAGCACGGCGCGCAGCTCCTCGAACTTGTCTGCCTGAACCGGGTACATGCCCGCGAAGACCATGGGCTTGACTTCCTCGAATCCGGCAATCGCTTCGCTGCACGGCTCCACGACGTGGGTAATCGTATCGCCCACCTTCACCTCGACGGCGCTCTTGATTCCGGTGATGACATAGCCAACATCGCCGGCTTCTACCCGCGCGGTCGGGATGAGCTTCATCTTCAGGCAGCCCACCTCCTCCACGTCGTACTCCATTCCGGTGGCGAAGAACTTCACCTTGTCGCCCTTGGCGAGCGAGCCGTTCTCTATCTTGAAGTAGGCGATCACGCCCCTGAACGGGTTGAAAACCGAGTCAAAAATTAGGGCCTGCAGCGGCGCCGAGGGGTCTCCGGCGGGCCCGGGAATCTTCTCGACGATAGCGTCGAGTATCGGGGCCACGCCCTCGCCCGTGCGCGCCGAAATCTTATATACGTCTTCGGGCGCGCAGCCCAGCAGGTCGCAGACTTCGTCTGTGACGATGTCTACCTGGGCCGAGTCCATGTCGATCTTATTTACGACCGGGATAATCTCGAGACCGTGGTCGATCGCCATATAGAGGTTCGAGATAGTCTGGGCCTGTACGCCCTGGGTAGCGTCTACTACCAGCAACACGCCCTCGCAAGAGGCGATCGAGCGTGAGACTTCGTAAGAAAAGTCTACATGGCCGGGAGTGTCGATGAGGTTGAGCTTATATTTCTCGCCCTTGTAGTTATACTCCATCTGGATCGCGTGGCTTTTGATCGTGATGCCTTTTTCGCGCTCCAGATCCATATCATCGAGAACCTGATTCTCCATATCCCGCGCAGACAGGGTCTGCGTGAGTTCGAGAAGGCGGTCGGCCAGGGTTGATTTGCCGTGGTCGATGTGGGCGATGATACAGAAGTTGCGGATATTGCTCATTAGGCGCAAATATAGTAAAAATTACGGCACGGGGTCGTACCCGCTGCCGCCCCAGGGGTGACATCTTAAGATCCGCTTCAAAGACAGCCAAAAACCCTTGAAGGGCCCGTACTTTCTGAAGGCCTCCAGCGCATACTGCGAACAGGTAGGAGTGAACCTGCAGGTGGGCCCGCCTTTAAGGGGCGAGATGCAGATCTGATAGAACTTTATCAAAAGAATAAAAGGAGCTGCCAGCACCTTCTTTACGAATCCCCAGAAACTCATAATTTCGAGGAGATTTTACCGAGGATCTCCGCGACTTCTCCGAAGATGACGTCGAAAGGTAAGACCTCAGGGGAATTGTAAGCTATCATCAGATCAATCCCGGTACCCGTCAGCAACCCCTTCTGGAGCCTGTAACTCTCGCGCAGTCTGCGCTTCAGCAAATTGCGCCGGACGGCCCTTTTGAAGAACTTTTTCGGAACGCTTACCAACAGGCGGTTGACCGGGCCCTCGCCCGCGAGCCAGCAGTACTTCAGGTGGGCAGTAGAACCCCAGCGTCCGCCGTCGAGAAGGCGGGCGAGGGCGGTTTTTCCGCTCAGCCTTTCAGTCTTGGGCAGCGAGGCGTCCATCGAATTATTTGTGGGCTGCGAGGTAGAGGTCGAGGGCTTTTGCCACTGACGGAGCTTCCGGGGTAGGAGCCTGGAGCTCGATTGAGAGACCGGCGTCGAGGATGGCTTTCACCACTCCCTTGCCGTAGGAAACTATCTTCAGGCCGTCCTGCTTGAAGTCGGGATAGCTGGCGAAGATAGACTCTACATCTGCTTTGTTGTAGAGCACGACCACATCGTAGGAGTGGAGATCGATGCTGCGAAGGCCCTGAGGAACGGACTTTACGAAATTCGCCGCAGTTACGTCGATGCCTGCTTCCTTGAACAGCGCAATCGCGTTCTGGGCGTTCGCTGACTCGGCTGCGGTCATCAGGAATTTCTCTCCGGCATGTTTGCTGGTTATCAGCGAAAGGATAGACTCTACAGAACCGTCTCCGTAGAAAATCTTCCTTTTGCGGTACACGATGTGTTTCTGAAGATACATCGCCACCAGCTCCGTAGAGCAGAAATACTTCATGGTCTCAGGAACCTTGAACCTGAGTTCTTCGGAGAGCTTGAAATAGGCGTCGATTGCGAAACGAGAAGAGAATACCACCGCGGTGTAATCTGCGATGTTTACCCTCTGGGTTCTGAATTCCATCGAACTCAGCGGCTCAATCTTGAAGAACGGGAAAAAGTCAAACTTTACGCCGTATTTCTCTTCAATGGAGGTATAAGGAGTAAGGTTTGAGGGGGTATTTTGAGATATAAGTATTCTTTGCATCGTCTTCCTAGTCTACAACCAACCCTGCAGCAATAAGTCCCGCTGCGGGCACAATTTCAAGGGCGCAAAGATACAAAAAACTGACAAAAGGATGAAATGTTGCCGACAAAATTTCTCCCTCCCTCATCATCGCGAGCAGCAGGGTGGCGCCCGCCTCGACTGCGAAAACCCAGACCATTGCGCTTTCATCCCAATGGATGAGAAGCCACAGTCCCACGGTCGTCATCATCACGAACGCGAGCACTATGCCGTAGGTGTAGAGCGCACGGCGCACTGCCAGCCTTGATTCGGCGGGGACGCGCTGCGGGAGGATTATCTCCGCGATCAGGCGTTTCAGGATAAGGTAGCCGATCATGATTCCAAGCGAGAGCCACATCCGTCCACTGATCAGGCTGAAGCGCTGGGCGATGAGCCACATGGGCAGCAGCATCAGCAGGGCGGCGCGGTTGCGGGTTCGGGCGAGCTGGATGCTGTGTTCCATCTCCACGTTCGCCTTCGCCCTCAGAAGGCAGCGCATTACCGGTGTCCAGAGGATGAAGTAGTCGCGCATGAAGATGATGAGCAGGACGATGGCCGCCAGGGCGATGACGGAGTGGACCGGATCCTGGGCCCATGACGCCCCGCGGGCGATGGCCTCGAGGGGCTCGAAAGTTTGCCATTGGGGAAGTCCTGAATCATCTGCGCTTGGTTTCCGCCGTCTTGCTTTGCAAAGATACAATCAAAATCGTTATATTTGCGGTCCTATGGATAGCAAACAGTTCAATCTTTGGAATAGACTTACCGCGGCCCTTGCGTTCGTGGTTTCGGCCGTGACATACCTGCTCACGATCGAGCCCTCGGCCTCTTTCTGGGACTGCGGAGAATTCATCGCATCGTCGTACAAACTCGAAGTGGGACATCCCCCGGGAAACCCCGTATTCCAGCTTTTCGCCCGAATAGCCACCCTTTTCGGCGACGCTTCAAGCGCAGCGGTTCTGGTGAACGCGCTCAGCGCCATATGCTCGGCCCTTACGATCTTCTTCCTGTATTTGACCATCGTATGGCTTGTCAAACGCATCCTGAAGCCGTCGGAAGAGGGTAAATACACCACGGGCGAAGTGATCGCAATCCTCGGCAGCGGCCTGGTAGGAGCCCTGGCTTATTGCTTCTCCGATACTTTCTGGTTCTCTGCCGTAGAAGGCGAGGTATACGCTATGTCGAGCCTCTTTACTGCCCTTGTTTTCTGGGCGATGACTATGTGGTACGACTGCGCCGACGAGCCCTATGCCAACCGCTGGATAGTCCTGATCGCGTTCCTGATGGGTCTCAGTATTGGAATTCACCTTCTGAACCTGCTTGCAATCCCGGCGATAGTCTTTATGTACTACTTCCGCCAGAAAGAGGATTATACCTTCTGGCAGTACGTGAAGATATTCCTCGTAGGAGTCGTGATTCTGGCCGTGATCCTGTTTATGATCATTCCATGGCTCCCTAAGATTGCGGCCTACTTCGACCTCTTCTTCGTCAATGTTCTTGGCCTGGGATACAATACGGGAGCGGCCTTCTTCATGATAGCCCTGCTGGCTCTCTGCTTCTGGGGCATCTTTAAGACGAAACAGGCCGGAAAGGTCTTCTGGAATACTGTTCTGCTGTCTTTCACCGTAATCGTGATCGGTTTTTCAATCTTCACGGTCGATATCATCCGCAGCGCGGCGAAGACTCCTACCAACGAATATCAGCCGGACAACGCCTTCACCCTCGTTCGCTATCTCAGCCGCGAGCAGTACGGAAAGACTCCGCTTATATATGGTCAGTACTATGACGCCCCGTACAATCTTAAAACTACCAAGTACTGGGCTCCGATGGACGGCAAGTATAAGAAGGTCGACGGCCCCGTAGACGCTCAGTACAAGAGCGCCGGAAAGATGCTCTTCCCTCGAATGTGGAGCAGCTCCCCGGACGGAAAGTTCGAGAACTTCTATGAAGCATATACCGGCGGAAAGGGCCGCAAGATTGCCGGCGCAGAACACAGAAAGCCGACGATGAGAGCGAACCTTTCGTACTTCTTCGACTATCAGATGAACTGGATGTACTGGCGTTATTTCATGTGGAATTTCGTAGGCCGCCAGAACGATATCCATTCCCCCGCGCCCGGAAACATTTTCCACGGCAACTGGGAGAGCGGCGTGAAATTCATCGACAGCGCCCGCCTTGGCGACCAGACCAACGCCCCCGGAATTCTGAAGAACAACAAGGGTAAGAATCACTATTATTTCCTTCCCCTGCTGCTCGGACTCCTCGGCCTGTGCTTCCAGTTCGGCCGCGATAAGCGCGGTTGCTGGCTTACGTTCCTCATGTTCTTCATGACCGGAATCGCTATCGTTCTTTATCTCAACCAGCCGCCCTATCAGGTGCGCGAGCGCGACTACGCGTACGCGGGCTCGTTCTATTTCTTCAGTATTTGGATCGGCCTCGCCGTGGCAGCAATCTACCGTTGGGTAGACGAAGCCCTCAAGGGCAAGGCACAGACTGCGGTTTCCGCCGGAGTCGCGGCAGTCTGCCTATTCGTGCCCGTGCTCATGGGCGCCCAGAACTGGGACGACCATGACCGCTCGAACAGGCGCACGGCCGTCGAACTCGCGGCAAACTACCTGAACTCGGTGGGCCCCAACGGTTTCCTTATCACCCATGGAGACAACGATACCTTCCCTCTCTGGTATGCTCAGGAAGTGGAGAGCATCCGCACGGACGTCCGAATCCTGAATACTTCGCTGCTCGGTACAGACTGGTATATAGACCAGATGAAGTACGCCTGCAACGAGTCGGCCCCGCTGCCGCTGTCGATTCCGCAGTCGCAGTACCTCTACGGCACCAACGAATATGTCCCGATCGTGGATAATCGTGGGACCGAAATGATGATCGACGATGTGATGGCGGTTTTCCGTCACCCTCAGCTCAAGGTCGGCCTCGCAAGCGGCAGAAAGGTGGATTACATCCCCTCACGCAAGATCGTGGTCCCGGTCAACAAGGAGAACGTTCTGAAGTATGGTATTGTTCCGGCCGATTTTGCGGAAGATATTCCCGAATCCATCACCCTCACCATCCCCAAGGGCAAGGATTACCTGACTAAGCCCGAGCTCTTCATGCTCGACCTCCTCGCCGGCTACGACTGGTCCAGGCCTATCAACATGCTCAACCAGGGCGGCGACATCAACATAGGAATCAAGGATTATCTCTTCTACGAAGGCTTCTCCTACAAACTGGTCCCGATCAAAAATAAGGTCAGCAGCCTCAATGCCGGAAAGGTCGATCTCGACGGGCTTTACAACAAGCTGAAGAACGTTTACCGTTTCGATGCCCTTTCGGCAGACGGATGGTTCGTGGATTATCAGAATTACTACACCCACCTGGGCGTGATGTCTATCCGTCAGCTTTTTGCGACCGTAGCCCGTTCGATGGCCAAGAGCGGCTATACCGCCGAGGCCGCCGATCTGCTGGACAGAGGCATGGAGGCGACTCGCCAGCTCCCTCTGGAGACTATCCCTATCGGATTCGTCGCTAACGACTACATGGTGATCGACATTATCTCTCAGTACTACAAGTACGGTCAGAAAGAGAAAGCGGACGCCCTTGCCGAGAAACTCGCAGGCGAGATGCTTGAGACAGCCCTGTTCTACTATGATTTCTATGATTGGGCTAAAGACGATTTCGAAACTTCGCTGCAGTACCTCTATTATCTGGAGGACGAGGTGAAGAAGGGCGGAAACGCAGAACTTGCGGTGTGGATAGACACCGGTATAAAAGCAATTCTCGGGCCTGAACAGCCGGAAGAAGAAGACTAACGGGTCAGCCTCACCACTATCGAGAGCGGGAGATCTTTGCCGAAGCGGTCACGCAGGGCGAGTTCCCCGCTCTCGAGCGTATATTGGGAGCCGCCGAGTTTGAACGCTTCCCTGACGACCGTCTCGCCCAGAAGGGCGCTGTAGCCGTTTGAATAAAGGTTGAGGACCATCCAACTGTCCTTCGGTTCGAGTATCTGGGCCACGTTCCGGAGCAGCTCGAACAGGCAGTCGTCCAGCTTCCAGCGCTCGCCGTCGGGGCCATGTCCATAGGCCGGCGGATCGAGGATGATGCCGCTGTAGCGGTTGCCGCGCTTGGCCTCGCGCTTTGCGAACTTCATCGCGTCTTCGACTATCCAGCGGATTCCGTCCAGGCCGCTGCTTTCCATATTCCCGCGCGCCCATGTGACCACCTGCCGGACCGAGTCCAGGTGTGTCACGTCTGCGCCCGCCGCCTTGGCTGCGAGACTCGCCGCGCCGGTATAGGCGAACAGGTTGAGGACCTTCGTTCCGGGTTTTGCGTGGGAATAGATGAACTCCCAGTTCGGGGCCTGCTCAGGGAAAACGCCGACATGCTTAAAAGAAGTCAGTCCGAGCCTCAGGTCGAACTCCAGCCCCTTCTGAAGGCCGGGGTAGATGATATGCCACTGATCATCCATCTTCTTCAGACGGTTCCACGTCCCGCTGTCTTCCTTGCCTGCCTTTCCGAACCCGGCGCCGGGGGTGAAGTGTGTGTGGGCGAGTTTCTGCCACTCTTCATCTGAGAGGGTCTTCGCCCAGATAGCCTTAGGCTCAGGACGGATCATGGTGTACTTTCCGAAGCGCTCCAGCTTTTCGCCGTCGCCGCAATCGATCAGTTCGTAATCACGCCAGTTCTTTGAAGGATACTCGGTCATATCAGCGCAAAGATAGTCATTTTTTGACTTTGTCCCGGCCTGCTGATAATAAAAAGACCCTCCGTAATATGACATGAACCCCGAAAGTTAGACAAAAAACTTTCGGGGTTTTGTTATGCGCAAAAAACACACTTATGAAGACCGCCTCAAGTATATGAAGTTGCTT
>CAJOJC010000086.1:0-541 GCA_905234775.1 uncultured Bacteroidales bacterium
TTGATTTCCTGGTCGACCTCGCCGGGGAGTTTACCGGCCTTGCCGAGGACCATGTCCCAGATCGTATCCGGGAACATTTCCCAGCGGTTCTTACCCTTCTCCATGAGGGTGACGTTGAAGAGCGCGAGGTTCTTGACGTACTGCGAGAACGGGGTCACGAGCGGCGGGTAACCGACCTTGGGCCATACGTAGGCGACTTCGTCGAAGAGCTTGACGAGAAGATCGTCAGTACTGAGGGTAGGCTGGCCGTTCTTCTCTTTCCATTTATTGAGCGACGAGAGGTTCTCCTCGAGGTCGGTCATGAGCGAGCCCATCATACCGCCGGGCAGACCGGGCTTGATGAGCAGCGAGTTGTCGATGCGGTTGAGCTTCGGGCAGTAGTAGCCGAGGAAGTCGTCGAGCATGGCCTGGATCTGGGTCCTGGCCTCCATGTAGGCGGCCATATCGACCTCCTTAACCTTGAAGCCGGCGTCCTTGAGCATAGCCTGGACGGCGAGGACATCGGCATGTCCGGTTCCCCATGACAGGGGCGACATAGCGG
>CAJOJC010000086.1:566-12873 GCA_905234775.1 uncultured Bacteroidales bacterium
CAGACCTCGAGGATAGAAGCCATCGAGAAGCCGGGGCCGGAGTGCGAGTGATACTGCACGATGATGTCGGGCTTGTAGGCCTTGATGCCCGCGACTATCTTACCCAGCGATACCGGGCGGCCGATACCGGCCATGTCCTTGAGGGCGATCTCATCCGCGCCTTCGTCGATGAAGAGCTTGGCGAGGTTGACGTAGTACTCTACGGTATGAACTGGCGAATAGGTGATGCAGAGCGAGGCCTGGGCGATCATTCCCGCTTCCTTTGCGTAATGGATGGAAGGGATGACGTTGCGAGGGTCGTTAAGGCCGCAGAAGATACGGGTGATGTCCGTTCCCTGGGCTTTCTTGACCTTATAGAACAACTGGCGCAGGTCCTTGGCGCAAGGGGCCATACGAAGGCCGTTGAGCGCACGGTCGAGCATGTGGGTCTGGATACCGGCCTCATGGAAGGGCTTGGTCCACTGACGCACAGCGTTGTTCGGGTTCTCTCCGTAGAGGAGGTTTACCTGCTCGAAGCCGCCGCCGTTGGTTTCGACGCGGTCGAAGCATCCCATTTTGATGATCGCCGGAGCGATCTTCACCAACTGGTCTACGCGTGGCTGGTACTTACCCGCACTCTGCCACATATCCCTGAAGACCAGGCTGAATTTTACTTCTCTTTTCACAGATTATAGTTTTTTGATATTTACGATGTGACCTTTGCCGCCTGTGATCTGGGCGACTGCTGCCTCAAGCACGGGCCTCACGCCGGACAGATCGTCCGCATGGGAGGAGGACTTGCGCTCTGCGGGCGCTTCCTCGGGTGCTATTTTGTTGATGATTCTGATAAGAAGTCTGCTGCCGTAGATGACGATGAGGAGTATCACGAAGACTGTGACCATCCCGACAAGCATCAGCATCAGACCGGTACCCATATTACTCATAACGAAGGTTTAGTTTTATCGTGCTAATTTACTGAATAATTACTTCATCGACAAGACAAGCGTCGAGAGCATCTGCAATTTCTTTTTTATTGAGGTGCTGGCCGATGAATACCAACTTTTGCATTCTGTCGCCATAGTTGTCGTCCCAGTCGCGCTGGAGGACCGGATCTCGCATCATCATTATCTCCAGCTGATCTGCGGGCATGGTAGCGAACCACTGGCCAACATTCTTAAGGCCTATCTGTTTCCCTGCCTGCTCGAAGAGATAACATACGTCCGGGTTCTGGGTAAAGTAGCAGAGGCCCTTTGCGCGGATGACATCCTTGGGCCAGCGCCTTGCGATAAAGTTATCGAACTTGTTGATATCCAAGGGCTGACGCCTGTAATAGACGTAGGTTCCGATTCCGTACTCTTCGACTTCCCCGCCCTCATGGTCATGGTGGTGGTGATGATGATGTTCGTGTTCGTCATGGTCATCATCGTCGTCGTCATGATGATGGTGGTGATGTTCATGCTCGTCGTGATCGTCGTCTTCGTCTTCGCCGTCGTGTTCGTCGAAGGCGCCCTCTACCTTGGAAATCCAGGTTGCTGAGGTCGCGACTTTGTCGAAGCTGAAGAGATTTGTGTGGAGTATCTTCTCGAAGGGGACGTCGCCGTAGTCACAGTCGATAATCTCAGCATTGGGCTGGAGTTCGCGGACTATCCTGCGGACCTTCGCTAACTCTTCAGGACTGATTTCTGAGGCTTTGTTCAGAAGGACTATGTTGCAGAATTCGATTTGCTGGATAACCAGGCTCTCGATATCCTCTTCGCCGATTCCGGCTTTAGTTAGGTCTGATCCAGAGTTGAATTCGTCGCGCATGCGGAGAGCATCAACTATGGTTACTATGCAGTCCAGACGGGCGTATCCGTCCTTTACGTACTCAGGGCCCATCTGAGGGATGGAGCAAATAGTCTGGGCGATAGGTTCGGGCTCGCATATACCGCTGGCTTCGATAACGATGTAGTCGAAACGCTTCATGGCGGTAATCTCGCGTATCTGCTCGATGAGTGCAGAAGATGCAGCCGTTCTGAAGGGCCACGAGACTTTCGTCTTTCTTTCCTACTACCCCGCCCTGCTCAATCAGGCTCGCGTCTATATTGACTTCGCCTATGTCGTTTACGATTACGGCGAATTTGATTCCTTTTTTATTTGTGAGGATCCTGTTCAGAAGCGTAGTCTTACCGCTCCCCAGATATCCCGTCAACAGCAATACAGGTAATTCTTTCATACTATTCGTTTAAGTAATCTATCGAATAGGCCTCTTTTTGATTCGTGTACCTTTCAATATTGGAGGATGACAGCCACGGGATGTAGCCGTCCTTGAGGCCCACCGAGAATAGACCGCGGATTTCTTTCGCGATATTCTCAGCATTATAGTCGATTCCGTTTTTATCCACATACCTCATGACATGGTAGGCCTGGACCCAGGTGCGGACCTTAGCCGGCGAAGGGGTCTCGGACTGGCGGGCATTGACTCGCCTGCCCCATGCGCTGAGGATCTCGAAGGGATGGTTCCACGGCTTAGAAATACCGTAGAAGCCATCGGAAAAGTGATCGGGATAGGGCATGCCGCACATGACGTCGGCTACGTTCGAGAGGGCCGGCCAATACTGGCCATAAGCGGTAGTGTAGCCGGGATTCGCACACTCGCCGAAGACATCGATCGAGACGTAGGCTCCAACAGCGTGAATCTCGTCGCATGCGTAAGTCACGAAACGCTGAATCGCCTGGACCTTGGTCTCCGAGTATTTGTTATGATAGTCGATTCGGTCTTCGATCCTGGTCATGCGGTCCGGGAAGCGGACGTAGTCAAAGTTGATCTCGTCGAAGCCGAAGCGGCGCACGGACTCCTTCGCAAGCTCCACGTTGAACTGCCATACAGAGCGGTCGAATGCGCTGGGCCAGTGGGATTTATTGTGGAAGAGAGGCTCGCCGGTCGCGAGGTCTGTAATAGCGCAGCCGGGGTTGTCCTTGACGAAGTACGAGTCCTTAAAGACGGTGATTCGGCCCACGACGTAGAAGCCTTCTTCATGGAGCCGGCGAACGGCCCTCTCGTACATTGCCTCGCCCTTCTTACTGGCGTGTGCATAGTTTGTCGGCGAATAGAGTTTCATCGCCTCCGCTTTGTAGCCCGGGCATTCGTTGTCTTTGATGTCGAGGACGAAGGTGTTGATCTTCGTTTCCTTTGCGAGGGCTATGTAGGATTCGATATTGCCTATCACGGCCGGCGAGAAGTTCAGATACAGCGAATAGCACGACCTGGGCATCGCTACATGTTTGTGTCCGTCGCGCATACCGCCCTTGAATACGGGTTTTTCGTGGGGATAGTAGTCCAGGCCCGAAGCCCTACCGCCTCCGAATGGATTGCGGACGGCGCGGTGGATCGAGTCGTATTTCTCGGGCATGTAGGTAAGCTGAGCCTCGGCTGCATCGTAGACGGTGTACTTGGAGTAAATCCAGCCATCTGCGGCAGGGATACTCTTAGCCTGTTTTGCAGTCAAGGTAGAATCAGGCTTCGCGCCAATCGCTCGGCCAGTATTCTTGTAACGAATCTTATAGCGGTTGACCTTCCCGGTAAGGGGGTCTACGCTGTCATAACCTACAACGTCAAGAGCTGCGCCCTTGGAGGCGAGTGATCCTATCTTGGAGGTAGCGGTATCGCTGATTACCGAGCTGGCGCTGCGGACGTAGACTCGCTTTTCCAGAACCACCTGAGTACTGTCTTCAGCAAGATTATCCTTAAGGGCATAGGCGAAGTCTTTACGGGCCCTCTTCACCAGGACGTAGGTCTGCTTGTCGATCTTTCTTTGCTGGTCGGGAATCACCTGAAGTCTTGCGCCTCTGAAAAGGGTGTCTGACGGGGCAACCGTGAGGTCATCCTCTTCTCCTTCAATGCTGTACAGACAGGCTGTAGGTCTGTCGGAGGCCAGCCAGCGGTACTCGGTAGTATTCTGGTTGTCTCCCTTACAACCCGCCAGGGCTACAGTCGCCCCGGCGAGCGCAAGAAAGTGTATAATCATTGACATTTTCATCTTAAGATTCAAAGTCAACAAATATACTCATTTTTTTGGTTAATACCTTTTAGTCGGGGGCTCTGAGAGGGTGAAACCGAGGCGTTCCAGGCGAATCTTGATTGCGTTGACCGGACGGCCGAACATTTCCGAGAGATCTTGCCAGTTCAGGCCGGCTTCACCTTTGCGCTCGAAAATCGTTCGGAGGTCCTGATCGTCCTGCTCCGTCCATTTCTGGAAGGTATTGGGAAACTTCGCCTTAAGACCCGATTTGTTCATCTTACGGAAGTTCACAAGGCGAAGAATAAGATCGTCTATCTGGCCGTTTGCTCCATTGTCTACCCAAGCATAGACTTCCTCATTACGGTACACATCCAGGAATTGGGACAACTGATCCGGCGTAAATCCGGCAACCGGTTTCTCGAAAACAGGTTGTTCTCCCGTTTCACTCAGTCGGTCTTCAATAAGCTCACCGATATCGTAGATGCAATCAGCGAGTTCGGATTTGATGATGTTGATTGATGATTTGCGGCCACTCTTGATAATGGCACCGATCTCTTTGATGAGATCTTTGTTTTCGATGTCGTTCATAGTAACATTGTTTTAGGTGAAACATATTGTTGTCCGTCAAACCTAAAACAATTTCACGAAAAACCACCGAAAAAAATGTCTCTTTCGTAGAAAAATATTATTTAAACTCGTAGTAGCCGTACCAGTAGACCGAAGAATCTTTTTTTAGTACGTAGGCGTTGGACGAGCCCTGCATGTCGCCGATAAGCATGTAGTAGCCCTTGCCGTTCGAGGCGCCGTAGTACTGGGTCAGAGCTGAGTATGCGGGAGTGGCATGAGAATAAGATCCGAGGCCTTCGTCGAACATGTGCGCGATTACGCAATGTCCACCGGCAGAAAAACCGGTCATGTCGCGGACCTTGCCGGGACAGTTGAAATTGGTCGTGGTAGTCTTAGTCTCGCCGTCGGCTGTCGTAAACGAGAAACTGCTGCAGAAGCCATTTGCGATCTGCATTCCGTAGTAAATCGCGATACGGACATCTTCGAGGGCCGTAATATCTACGCGGACGTAAAGCCGGCTCTCCTTGAAAGTATAGGTGACATCTTCGCAGATAACGAATCTCTTCGATTCGCCTAGTTTGGTGTTCAAAGCCTCCACTTTATTGTGGACCACAACCTTAGCCTCTGTTCCCGTAGCCGTGCCGCTCGGGAACTCAGAGTCGTCCAGGAATATCTCGACAGATTCGGTAACGGCGGTAGGATCGCCCGTTCCGTCGCCGTTGGAGGCGTGCCAGCCGCCTACGAACCCCGACAGTTTATCAGTTTGTGTAGTAGCAGCAACGGTTTTCATGTGGTAGGGACCGATCCAGTCTGTATAGCTCTGGAACGATTCTTCGCCTACCGAGTACCTGTCTATCTGAACGGTCTTATTCGCGCTTACTTTTCCCAGAGTCACGAGTACATCTTCTCCATTTGCAGACTTACTCTTGAATTCAGCTGCAAAACCATCCTGGTTGGCGGTAAGAGTCACAGGCTCGGTCTTCGGCTCCGGTTCCGGTTCTGGCTCCGGAGCGGGAATCGCCAGCGAATCGGAGTACACGATGGCGCTTCCGGTTGACGAGCCCTTGGCCTTGACTCCAAAGTAGTAAGTTTCCCCCTGTTTGAGCCCTTCGAACAGATATGAACGAGCCGAGGGCTCTAACGGCGAAGTCTGATTCAGCGGCGAAGCGCTGACCGACTCGGAGCCCTTCCTGAGAAACACCCACCAACCTTCTACTCCTTCCCCACTGTGTTGCCAGCTAAGCGAAGCCGAGGTCTCAGAGACCAGCGTAGCCTGCAATCCGTAAGGATCTGCAGGAGCCGCAGAAGTGTCCGTAGACTGCTCATTGCTGCCGCAAGACAGAACTGCTATCGCGGCAATAACTAACGGGAAGAAATACTTTTTCATCGGGAGCTGTGGTTATTTTCCGTAAATATACGAAAAATTAACCAGCCGCGTAAGAATGCATGCCGCCCAGGAGGAGATTCACCCCGAAATAGGTAAACAAGACGCTGGCGAAGGCAATCAAAGAGAATAGATTGAACCAGCGCGGCTTAGCCAAAAATTTCAAATACCGCGAATGGAACGGCAGCGCATACACTATAATAGTGATCAGAGACCATGTCTCCTTGGGATCCCAGTTCCAGTAATTGCCCCACGACACATTGGCCCAGAACGAGCCGATAATGGTCCCGGCGATCATAAGGAAAAGCGCCGGATACAGCAGCACTCGCCCGCGCTGAGCAAACGGCGATGGGTCGCGCGAAAGAAGACCGGCGAATCCGCAGAGCGCCAGCAGCCCGAAAAGAGTGTAGGCCATCATCATGCATGAGACATGGACCGACAGCAGAGGCGAAGCGAGCACCGGCTGCAGCGCCCCTATCGCGGGGTTCGACACCCCAAGAGACGCGACCATCAGCGCGAATCCGGCAAGCAGCACGCCCATGGGCCGGAAAGATGCCCGATCGGAGTCGGGCATGACGCGCAAAAAGGAAGGCAGGACCACGAGCAGACAGGCTGCCCAGGCGATTGCAGTCATCAGCTCGAATCCCGTCGACAGCGGGACATGGCCGGAAACGATCCAGCGCAGCGCGATAACCAGCGTGAGGTACGCCAGCCCCAGCCCACCTGCCACTCGGCCGACAGCGAAGGGAATCCGCACCCCGAAGAGAGCCAGCGCGAACAGCGCCAGACCCGCTAGAATCAGGCAGATCGCGGGCACGAACGGCCGTCCGACCGCATTATAAGCGCGCTCGGCCCTGGCCATAGCCGGCGAAGACAGATGATCCCCGACGCGCTGCGACTGATACCTCGCAATCTTCGCAATAACGTCCGAAATCGCCTCGTAGTCCTTTTCGAACGCGTACTCGCCCACCAGCATGCCCACTTTCTTAACGAAATTCCACTCCTCGTCGCTTACGTAGACGGGAAGCCTGTCGCCGGACGAGAACCATTCGACCGCGCCGTCGGGCGAGGTAATCGGGAACATCTTCACGGCCTTGCCGGACGCGACCGACAGGACCGCCATTTCCCTCTCCGTGCGACCCTTCGCTTTCACGGGCACGTCCTTCCACGAATCGTAGAACAGCATCCAGCCGGTGAATACTTGCTCGGCCGTGAGGCCCTTGTAGCCCGGCTTGCCGTAGGCTTTCAGCCATGGTCTGCATTGGAGCGATTCGGCCGTTGTAGTAAACGCTCAGCCGGCCCATCTCGTCCGCCTGGGCCCTCGGGAGAGCCTTCGGCTCTGCCGCCCCGGCGCTGGAGAGTCCTGCAAAAAGCAGCAACGCTGCCGCCGGGGCGGCCTTCGAGACCGCCGCCAGCGTGCGCCTGAAATGCGAATTCTTAACAGCAAACAGGCCAATCAGGCCTATTAGCAGCAAAACATACCCTGTGTAAACGATTCCCGTCCCCCACGGGTCATAGGATACGGTTATGACGACTCCGTCGCCGTACTCGTCGTAGCCGGAGAGGAAGAACCTGTAGCCGTCTTTCAGGGCGACATGGTTCATCGAGAGTTTCGCTTCCTCACCGTCCAGATCGAGCGTACACTCATAACCCGCCGGGGTTGAAGTCCCCGAATAACACACCACCTCGAAAGACTTCAGACTGACCCCGAATGGCAGGGTGGAGTCAGTCTCCCCGGCGGAGAGAGTGAGTGAATACTTTTCGGAAGTAATCCACGTAGTAACCGCCCCGGCCACAATGAGAACCAGGGCGGCATGAACAACATATTTAACCCACTTATATAGCATTGATGAAGGCTACTACCGCTTCCCTGTCTTCCTTTGAGAGATTGCGATAGTTCTCTACCGATTCACGGGCATGGCTGGCCTTGGAGCCGTGCCACATGATGGCCTCGTTGACATTGCGTGCACGGCGGTCGTGGAGCCTGTCCTGATGCCCAGCCACTATAAGGCTGAGTCCGCGGCCCCACAGAGGAGTTGTACGACACCACCCGGTACGGATATCGTTCTTCATGTAGAGTTTGTGCTGGATCATATCCGTGTAGGGCCAGATGGTCTGATGAGGATAGACCGGAACGACCTTCTTCTTACCATCGATAGTCTTCTGACCATTAACGAAGAACAGATTCGGGTCGTAGACATTGTCGTCGCCTGTCTCCCATGACGGTTTGTGGCAGGAGGCGCAGCCAATTTCGCGGAAGAGCTTGCGGCCCTTCTGGACCTTAGGGTTGTCGAGGTCGCGTGCGGCAGGGACGGCGAGGCCCCTGTGCCAGATCATGAAATCAGCATAATTGTTATCGCTCATCTCGGCGGGCAGATTGGTGCTCGTAAGATAGTTGTAGATGTCGGTCTGGACATTTCCTGTAGGAGCGACGCCAGCAAGGGCCTCATACTTATCCAGCGGGAAATACTGGTAGAACGCCGCCTGGACCTCCGGATCCTGAGAAGACAACTTTGCGTAGTAGTCTCCGCTGAGGTTCAGATAGTGATAACGTCGATCGGAACGGGTAACATTTGTAATGTTCCAGATTGCGTTTGCACCGGCAGCGTCGAGGATCGGACCGCGGCTGAGTGCGTAGGTGAACTTCTTGGCGTGTTTGGTTCCGTCGCCCTGGCGGCTGTTGGAGTACATGCTCGCCCATTCGCCGTCCTTGAAGATGGCCGGGTTGATCATAACGCTGTCCGGGAAAGCCTTCTTGAAGTAGGCTTCCTCGGCTATGTACTGTGCCTTCAAAGCATCGTCGTCGATAGCGTCCAGAAGGCCTGAGCCGTAGATTCCTATAGTGCTCTCGAGCTTGACTCCGTACTCACCTTCGGCGAGTTCGGTATCGCCGCTCAGGACCTTGCCGCCATAGAAGGCGGACAGAGGAATGCTGACCTCAGGATAGATCAGGCTATATTTCTCACCGTCCGGGAATGTGTTATTCCATTCGTCGGTGTAAGGCAGCCACTGAATGTCGATCTGAGTCTCGTCAATCGGGGCCTTGAACGGGGCGTTGGCCTTAGTCTGGGGCATACCGGCGACCGAGCTCACATAGCCTTCTGTGGTCTTATTGTAGACCACGAGCAGGTAACCGTTGCCATAGTCGTTTGCGCGATAGCGGTCGACTCTCTTGCCGTAGCCGTAGCCAGGGTGGCAATCGATGCAGGAAGCGCGGACGTAGACGGGGCCAAGGCCTGCAAAGGGCTCGTTGGACATGTTGAACGTACGCTCGAAAAAGTACTCGCCGTACTTGAATTCATTGTCCATGCCCGCGATAGAAACAGCCTCCGTCGGGTCCTCGAAAGCCGAGGCCGAGGCGTTGAAGGTAGTACCGAGCTTACCACCGGCATAAGTCTCCAGACGAATCTCTTCGTCGGTCATTAGCGATGCTCCGGAGGGAGCGTCGGGATTGGGATTGCAGGCCGCGAGGGCCGCAAGCGCCATAATACAAAGCGTATATCTTTTCATAGTCTTACTGAGCTATAGCCGTAATTGCTTCGTCAAGAGCCTCCCTCAGGGATGCGACAGCCTCGATTGCAGCGAGGTTCGAAGCGTCTTTGATATTCAGGACGAAAGGAGCCTTCATGCCCTTCACCGCGGAAAGCGCTCCGTCCAAAGCCTTTACAACAGCATCGTCCTGGGCCTTATGGTTCTTGGCCATATAGGTGTGGAGCGAATGAGCCTCGTCGCGGTTAGCCTTGGGACCACCGTAGTAGATATTCTCGACGGAAGTGATGTTGTCGAAGAAATCAGTGATGGAATTGTAGGAGTAAGGCGACTCGATGTAGTTGACGTCTTCTTCGCTGGTTCCATAGTAGGCCTTGCCAATCTTCGAAGCGCCTACCTCGTCGGCGATGTCGGCGCAGCCCTGCAGGATCGACTGCATGGCGTGGGTCCAGGACCTATAGGTCGATCCTGCCTTCCCTGCGCCGAGCAGATTCTCGCCGTAGAATGCGTCGCCGCCGCCCACAGTAGTCGGGAGCTCAAGCTCTTCGTTTACATAAGCCAGGCGTTCGCCGGCCGCTTCTCCGCGCCATGCTGCGTCGAGCTGAGCAGTCCTGTTGAGCAGGTCGCCGGATACCGCGACCGCATAGATAAGCTCATTGTCAGAGATCTGGGCCGCCTTCTTAGGCTGACCGTCCTTAAAGAGTATGTACTCGATTCCATGGAAGCCCAGCAGTGCGTTTCCAAGGTTTTCGCCCGCATAGACTGCACCGTCTTCACCATCGAGAGCTGCGAGCATCACAGGGCTCTGCATGAGTCGGCCGAAGGCATCCTCGTCGAGGGGCCATGAATCGATATGGGGATCGATACCGAAGTCGGAGGCGGCACCGAACAGGAACGCCTCAGAGAGCTCCCACTGTGCGCGGGCCTCGAGGAATACATCCGCCGCAGCCTTGACTCCTGCGTCGGTCTTGGAAGCCTTGAGGGCAGCAAGTGCACCCTCAAGCTCTTCTGTCTTGGAGGCCAGTGCAGAATACGTAGGATAAATAGTTTTGTTCAGGACAGTCTCAGCGATAGCCTTGAAGGCTGCATCGTCTTTTGTTCCGGCCTCGCCGAGATCTTTGCCGCATGAAGTAAAAGCGAGAGCAGCTGCGGCCGCTGCAAGAATAATTAAAGTCTTTCTCATATCATTTGGTTATTTGAATAATCTTTCGAAAAAACCGGCGTACGCGATTCCTACACTCACGGCGGGCTCGGGATTGTATTCGGGAGTGCCGTCGCCCTTGAGGGCCATCTTCGCGACCGAAGCCTGGGCCTTGATGACAATCTGCGGGATGGGCATGTAGTTGATGCCCGCGCTGATGGTAGTCCGGTCGGCCCAGAGGTAATCAGACTGTCCTGCTGCCGGCACGAACGAATCGTAGCGGTCCAAGCGGCCGAATACGAAGAGCCTGCGCCCCGAGCGGTTCTCGCCGTAGGAGAGCACGTCGAAGCCGACTTCATGGCCGAAGGCCCATGCCTTTTCGCCCACGAAAGTATGGGAATAGGGCGAGAAGGTGGAGTTGTCGGCATTCTTGTTGGCCGTGCCGATATTGGCGGCGTTAGCCAGATAGCCCCAGTCGAAATTGCCCCTGGCGATGACGTGCTTGCCCTTGTACTCGAAATCAGCCGTGGCGATATAGACTATGCCACGGACCGCATTTGTTGAGGGCGAGTTGGGATAGGCGTCGTTGTAAGTGCCGCCCACATAGCCGCTGAGGCCAAGTCTGAGCCCTCTGAGGGAATAGTTGTCGACTCGCAGTGCAACCGCTGGCTCGTTTGCCACAGTATACTCGTAGGGCGAGGCAGATCCGCCAGCTACCCAGTTCGAGTTATTGAAGAAGCGGGAGTTCAGGCCCGGCAGCAGCTGGGCTTCGTAGCGCCAGTCGCCCGCGCGGCCCCATACGCTCACTCCTATTTGGTGCCATGTGCAAGGCAGGATGGTACTCTCGCCCTCCTGGCGGAAGACCGTGAAGAATTTGTCGGGCTCATGGCGGGTGTTGGTCATGCCCACGGGCACTATAATCATACCCGCGCGCACGTTAAGCGCCCTGGACCAGCTCTTCTGGAGCCAGAACTGCTCGAGGAAGACTTCCCCGCCCCTCTCAATCTCATGTTCGACCTCGATGGCCTCGTCGCCTTCGACCTCGATCGAGGCCTCGACTCCGCCGTGCTCGAATTCGATTTCCGTTCCCATCGTCCAGCCCGAACCGAAGTCGTAGCCGAGCATCAGGACTACGTGAGGCAGATCGACCTGCGAAAAGCCCTTTGAAGCCTACCTGTCGGGGTACATGTATCTGTAGGGGTTGTTGCTATAGAAGCCGTGGGTGAAAGTCGCTTCGCCGTAGCCGCCTACCGTAAGACGCTGTTTTAGCGAATCAGAGGGCGTTTGGGCGGTCGCCGCCGCTGAGAATAGTATAAGTCCAAGTAGTATAACTGAATGTCTCATTTCGTATCCACTATTAACCGGTACAAAATTACTGCGGCTTGGGGAGCGGTGAAATCGCAATTATGTGGTATTTTGATTCGAAAGTATTTGCGATTTCTAACCACAAATAGGTATATTTGCAGCCGAAATGACAAACAAGAAGTTACAAAGCGTCAACGGAATCAGCCCTGCGCTGTTCGCCACTTTGTGCGAGATCTACACCTCGGACAATCCCAAGGTGGAGCTCGAGAAATTGGACACCTCGGATATTCCGGTATTGCTGAGAATCTTAAGGAACACACACAGACATTACCTGGAAGCTACGATCGTAGCTATCCATGACAATGTCCACAGGATGACCCAGATGTGTTCACCTGAAAACAGCGCCGTGATCAACCGCTTCTTCGACGACTACGAGCTGGA